>NZ_AUNI01000005.1 GCF_000447795.1 Bacteriovorax sp. Seq25_V
GCGTAGTGTCTGTTAGCTGTCTCATACTCGAATGTGAGTAAGTATTAATTGTAATCCCTCTCGCTTTTTCTTCTGGAGCAGAGTCAATTTCGTCGAACTTTCTTACTGTTCCACCAAGTGCGTTAGTCAAGTAGTTAATTGAAAATTTGCTGCTTAGTTTAAAACGTTGTTTTTACCCGTAGGTCGTTTACGTTTAGTCCCCAATTCGTTACCTAATGGTTTTTACGTGGGGCTTGGCTTCTGTCAAAAAGATTCGTTTTGTCCATGAACGA
>NZ_AUNI01000006.1 GCF_000447795.1 Bacteriovorax sp. Seq25_V
TCATCTCCGTTAGATCCGTCATCTCCGTTAGAACCGTTATCTCCATTGATTCCGTCATCTCCGTTAGATCCGTTATCTCCATTGATTCCGTCATCTCCGTTAGATCCGTTATCTCCATTGATTCCGTCATCTCCGTTAGATCCGTTATCTCCGTTTGAGCCATTATCGCCATTTAAGCCGTTGTCGCCATTGTTCCCGTTGTCGCCATTGTTCCCGTTGTCGCCATTGTTCCCGTTGTCGCCATTGTTCCCGTTGTCGCCATTGTTCCCGTTAGATCCGTTATTTCCGTTAGATCCGTTATTTCCGTTAGATCCATTGTTCCCGTTGTCACCATTGTTCCCGTTAGATCCGTTAGATCCGTTATTTCCATTAGATCCGTTGTTTCCGTTGTCGCCATTGTTTCCGTT
>NZ_AUNI01000007.1 GCF_000447795.1 Bacteriovorax sp. Seq25_V
CAGATACAGCGGCGCCAGTTTGTACTATTTCAACAGCAATTTCTGGAAACAGAACAAATGCAAGTGAAACAATTAATTTCTCATGCTCTGATGCTAATAATATTACTATTCAATGTAAAGAAGATGGTGGAGTTTGGGGAGCTTGTGATTCAAGTACTTCAAATACGATGGGACCTACTTTAAGTCAAGGAGCACACTCTTTACAAATTCGTGCAACTGATGCTTTTTATACTTCTACTATCGTAAGTAGATCATGGGTTACGGATTCTGTGCCTCCTTCATGTTCTGTCGGTACAGGGCCAGGTACTTATTCAAAATTAACTTCAGAAAGTTTTACTTATTCATGTGCGGATACGACTTCTTCTATAAGCTCTTATGAATGTAAAAAAGATTCTGGCGCTTGGATCAGTTGTGGAAGCTCTAGTTCATACTCTTGGAGTGGAATTACTGAAGGGGCGCATACATTCTCTATGCGAGCCAAGGATGCTTCAGGTCTCTATTCTTCAGTTATCTCATGGTCGTTTACGAGTGATTTTACAGCACCGTCTTTAAGTATAAGCTCTTCTGTTAAGCAGAGTTCAACTACGAGAAGACTTAACTACTCTGGATCTGACCCTGTTAGTAACGGTGTTTCTTCTGGATTAGCTTCACGTCAGTGTCGAATTAATAGTGGGTCATGGTCATCATGTAGCTCTACTTCGTACCATGATTTTAATGTTTCTACACCAGGTGCGAAAACGTATGATGTGTTATTAACTGATAATGCAGGTAATACAAAGATGTTATCTTTCTCCGAAACTGTTATATATGGAGCACGTACATCTACTGAATGTACTTCTAGTGGTGGTACAGTTGTAGGAAACGTTTGTCAGTTTAGTTCTGCTGGGACAGCATCATGTCCAGTTGGATGGTCTCAATATAACGGATATGCTGAATATGCTTCGAGAACATGTGGTACTTCAGCTAATTGTAATACGTCTTGTACGGCTTCTGCTTTATCATGGACAAGTAGTGCCTCTCAACCTTCTTGTACATATCAGACAGGTACATGGTCTGGATGGAATTGGACTAGTTATGGATGGGCAAGCACGGGTAACGGTCCATTACTTGCGGGAACGATCTCTCAAAATACTGGATCATGTCCTAAGTCACTCAATGCTCATATTGATAGTAGCGCAACTTATCCGTATGACTTAGATGTAGCAAGTGACTACTGTGCTTTAAGTCCTAATTGGACAACGGATGGAAAGAGTAGTACACGTTGTAGAAGATCTACATGTAATTTGAATTGTACATCTGTTACGTCGTCAGTTTCTTGTACTGCAAGGTTAAGTAAAGTTGGTTGTAATTAATTATTTAAGCAGACTAATTTACCGTCTGATATTTTATATTTTCAAGTTTGTGACAAAGCTTAATTTTTCCACCGTATCCTATGTCGGACTTCGTGGAAGTGTCTATCGTGGCTATTGTCAATTTCCTTTCAGTGATATTGATGTAACGATTACACTTACTGACACCAAAGAGATTGTTTCTATTCGTAGGTATTTGCAAAAAATAATCAAGTCTATCCCTTTTTTTTGCGAGTTTAATCTTTACCTGGAGCCTAAGTTAGAGGGCTTTATTTCAATTTTTAACGGCGCTGAATCTCTTCGTGATCCATTTCTTTGGACATTTCAATGTGAAGTAGATAACTCTGAAGAGGCGTTACTTGTATTTATGTTGAAGCTTTTACAGGCAAATAGAGGCAGGGGAGTCAAATACAATCGTTCAGTAAAGTGGCAGTATTATAGTTCATTATGTCGCTTCGAAGACGTTTATTCTCGTGACGAGTTTAAGCGTAGGGTTGAACTTAAGTTGTTTGAATCTTGCGGTGAAGAATTTAACTTGGAAAAAAGTAACTCAAGTCCTGAGGTATTTATAAGTTTGGGGGAGTGGCTTGAGCATTGTTTTAAAAACCATTGTTTCGATGAGAAGCGAAGTCAGTTGGTAAATTTATCAGAATCTAAGAAAATGTTGGTTTTGAAGCAAGTTGAGTGGGAAGTAATGGGTTTGCTAAGCCAGATCTACCTTGTGGATGGACAACTTTCATATCGAGAGCATTTGAAAAATTTGAAATTGGTTTTGGACGGGCTTCGATTGGAAGATTTAGACCTTAGTACTGTCTATAATAAAATAAATGAATTGTCTGATTTAGAGTCTTTGTTTTATCCTATTTAATTTAGCAATAATAGTATTATTTGTTTCTCCGTATATATCTTTCATTCTATCGATGTAGAATTGTGTTAGTTTAGAAAAAATTATCTTGTTTTGTTCATTTTCGAGATCGATCTCTTTTTTTAAATTCATTAATGAGTAAATAAAATTAAGGTTTATTGGCTGCTCTTGTTTTTGGTTTTCGATTGCAGATTCTAGCTCTGTTTTCTGTACTGTCTCTGAATTTGAATTGATTGAGAGCCCATTGTTGTTGATTAATTCACAGCTTGAGAAATTATATAGAGTTATTTTTTTATTTATCTGTGTAATCAGATTGCATTCTATTTGATTGTTATAGAGGTACATACTGTCAAACTTTGTAAGTCGTATTGGTTCTGTTTTGTTAATTGATTGAATCTCGTCTTTGTTAAATCTAAGTAAGTCTATAGGAGTTAAAGCTTTTAAAAAATCTAAAATCAGAGCTGCGAAATTAAATGAGATTAAGGTTTCATAATCTGTAATTCCTTTTTCCTCTCTTGTTACTTCTGTAATTACCTTGTTTTTCTTATCAAGTAGAACGTAGTAAAAGTTCTTATTTATATCTCCGCCAAATGCGAGTATTTCTTCAGCTGAGTTCTTGTGTGAAAAAATGGACGTCTGTGATTTTTCTATAGATTTTTGAGCGCTTTCTTCAATGGTGTTTTTTTTAATCGAGAAGTATTGAATAGTTGAGCCTATTAAAAAGAGGGTAGTCATTATTAAAACTTGATTTAAAGCTATTGTTTTTGATTTATTTGTAGCATACGAAGGAAATGTGAAGTTTAGCTCTGAGAAATGTCTTTTTTTCACGAAGTAAATTAAATCTAGAAATGGTAGTGCCGAAGTTAAAATTGATAAAAGTGTAGTATGCGAGAGTTTTGTTTGTTCTCTTTCTGGTATTTTTCTAAATGAGCTCAGATAGATAAATGGTCTTTTAAAGATTATTGCAGAAAATGTATTTGATATAATTGAAAACGTAATCAAAATACAAAGATATAGATTTATTGGTTTAATATTTGCTATTTTACTTAATGGTAATTCACTGATTACAAACGAATAAAATAAAAAAGCGAGTATCAAGTTCAAAATATGAGAGCATAGTATATTCTTATGAGAAACCTTATATTTCTTGTCTCTGTTGTTTGTACTTTTCATATTGACTATATTATCTCTAAATATATCTTTTTGGGGGAAATTTGATTCTCGAGATATCCAAAAAGAAATGAACATAATTCTTTTTGATCTAACAATCGAGAGCTATCTTTCATATTTAAATCTTGTAAAATCTCTTTTACTTTTCCGTGCTTTGAGCCACATGATTTTTTTTCTGTTAAAACCACTCCGTGATTTAATGATTGACGGTGTAGAAAGGACTTGTCATCTATTTGGCATTCCGTAGTAAAGTGGGGGCGTGCTCCTTTAGATAAAATTCTTTGGATTAAAAAATTGTCGTACCATAGTATACCGTTATGGTTTAGTTCTAAAAAGTTACATGTTTTTAAATCAACCTTTCCAAACAGGTGTGTGTCGGTAATGATTTCCGTCTCACACTTAAAGTGTCGATTCATGTCATTGATGACTTTGTATGTATGTCTCAGTACCTCATCATGATGCTTAAAAAATGAGTGGCCGTACTGCACGTAGATATAAACTTTTTTATATTGTTGAGGTGAAATATCTTCAAGTATTTTTTTTATATTTTCCAGTGAAATAATATGATCACATGGGTATAAGGTAATTAGAAGGTTGTCTCTGTTTTCGATTTCATTAAACGGATTTTTCCAGATAGGACAATAAGCAAATTTATAGGGAATGATATATTCATTCCAATCTTTAGGAATATAGTCAATATACTGTTCGTTTACAGCTATTTGCGGTGTCGTTCTAAGTGGCGAAGGAAATTGTAGAAAAAAATCAAGTAGTGGAATAAGCCCATCTCGAGACATATAGTATTGTTGATTCTCAATATGTTCAATTTCAGGAATTGAACAAAGACTTATATTGTTCAGTGGATTTACGTACTCATTTGTAATATTATGATATGTCGAAACGAAACGACAGTACGGTGAATAAATTCTATTCTGTGGTGATGAAGGCGAGAAGTTATGGTTTATAAAAACTTCATGAGTATTTGATAAATAGTCTTCTAACTTATTAGCTTTCATAACTTGAGTATAACCTTTTGTAGAGATCACTATAAGCGTTCATACATATTTTGGAATCACTGAGAGGTGAGCCAGGGTTTGCTTTAAATGAACTGTTTGTAGTGTGCATTATTTCAGAAAAACCTTTAAACCTCGTAGGGGTCTTCATATTTTTTAAATATTCTGTTGTACTTTTTTGCGTCATCTTACTTTGATAGTAGTCAGATACTTCTTTTCTTGGAAATTTGGAATGTAGAACTTTTAAAGTTTCTTTTGCAGCTAGACTGAAGTCAATTTTGATAGAATCAATCTCTATTTTTGTTGTTATCGTTTTACAATACTCTGAACGAAATGCGCTATATCCACCCCAGTCAGTAATGATACAAGGTGTTCCTGTTGCAAGTGCCTCAAGAGGCGACATTCCAAAATCTTCATCATTGTGAACACTAAATGAAACAAATAGGTCACTTGCGTTGTAGAATTTATTGAGCTCACCTGAGGATAGTTTTCCCGTAAAGATCAGTTTTTCTCTAAAAATTTCTGGTAGATCTTTATATACATCAAATATTTTGTTGAAGTAGTAAGAGTTAGGAAAGTGCTTTCCAATAAAGGGTGCGCCAAGGTCGTCAAATTCGCCAATTATGTAGAATTTGCACTTTAGTCTAAAAACACGATATACCTGATAAAAATAGTTAATTAGAGAATGAATATTTTTTTGATAGCTTAGTCGACCTGTATAGCAAAATACAATTTCGTCATCTTGAATACTCAATTGATGTCTCGTATTTTTTCTAAGATCTTCAGAGTGAAAGTAAGTGTTAGAGTCAATGGCAAAAGGACATAATTCTACGTTTTCATCACTATCGATGATAAATTTTTTGATTAAATCAACTTGCTTTGGGGAGGCGCAAAGAAATTTACAATTGAAGTCCTTGAGAACACTCTCAATATTGGCCCATTCCGACAATTTTATTGTAAAGTCACCATAGATATGGAAGATAATTTCGAATTTGTCTTTAAAGTTTTCAGATTTAAAGAGGGGGATAATCACAGATGGATGAGGAACTCCATCTACAAAAACGACTTTGTCTGGATTTGATTTAACAATCCTTTCGTAAATACAGTATAGCTCATGAGATGTAGTATCTATCGTAATTGAATACTCTTCATACTGAACATTCTCTAGTAAATTATAGCTAGCAAGAAGGTTCGTTTTTATTGATTGAACGCTATCCCATTCTGATCTTTGATTGTCGTATATTAAAATAGTTTTGGTCATGATTTTATTATATGGTATTATATTTACATATATAATGAGAATCTTTTTCCTTTTTTTAGTTAGATTAGCTGCTGAGGATACATTTATAACACTGCTGCAACAAACTTTTGAAATTACAATTTCCATGATGAAGGCTAGATATCGTAAAACGGTAGCGGGTTTTATTTGGGTTCTTTTGAATCCAATTATCATGTTTGGGGCCCAAAGCCTTGCTTTCAAGAAGTTCTTGAAACTATCAATACCTAATTATCATCTTTTTTTAACTAGTAATCTGATCCCTTGGATCTTCTTAATTACTAATTTACAGATGTGTACTTCGATTTTTGAAGAAAAAAGAATGATTATCAAATCTTTTAAGGTTAATCCATTAGTCTTTCTATTTGCTCAAATATTTGATAATTTTTTCAATTTTACATGTACCTTTCTGTTGTTACTTCTTCCTTTGCTCTGGGGGAGTGGTCTTAATACTACTGGAATTTTACATCTTATTATTGCTCTGCCACTACTTTTTGTTATAAGTGGTATTATTTCAAGCTTGTCAGCATTTTTACAGGTTTTTTATAAAGATGTGAGATTTGTCGTTCAGTTTTTAACAAGTGTTATATTCTTTGTAACTCCTGTTTTTTACCCTATTGAGTATGTGCCGATTGAGTATCGATCCTTAATTGAGTTGAATATTTTTTATATTGCAATTAAACCTATAAATATATGCCTGTATAATTTTGACATGCAAATTTTTTGGCTAGCAATTGGAAAATTAGTTGTTGTGATTAGTGGCCTACTACTTGTGTCTTACTATACTTGGAGAAGCAAAAGAAATGAATTCTATCTCTACCTCTGATAAGTTAGTCGATATTCAAGACTTAGATGTTTACTACGAGTATGATGAATATCTATCATTTAACCTTAGAGACCGATTTGTTAATATTGTAAAAAGTCCTATGACGCAAATATTTAACAAGAAAAAAATCAACAAAGTATTAATTGATTTCGATCTAACTGTTAGCAAAGGTGATAGAGTAGGAATTTTGGGGGTCAACGGAGCAGGAAAGACGACTCTGTGTCGTGCTATTTGTGGAATGTACTACCCTAATAAAGGAAAAATCTCTGTTACAAAAAATATTCGTGCCATTTTTGATACTTCTGTTGGAATAGTTCCAGAACTTACAGGACGAGAGAATGCACGTTTATTATCTCTTCTAATCTATCCAGACTCTACGAGCCAGGAACGTGCAAAATATGTAGATGATGCCATTCAATTTAGTGAGTTAGGTGAGTTTATTGATACTCCCTTTCAGTCTTATAGTAAAGGAATGCAAGCACGCCTATGTTTATCTTTAGTATCATGCAAAGAAAGTGATTTACTGATTCTTGATGAAGTATATGATGGAGCAGATGAGTTTTTTCAAGAAAAAATCGCGAATAGAGTACTTGGAATGATTGATAAATCTGGTGGAGTACTTTTTGTTTCCCACTCTGTAGATAATATCAGAAAATCATGTAATAGGGTTATTGTTTTAGATAAATGTTCAAAGGTATTTGACGGAAACGTGGAAGATGGAATTAATTTCTATCAAGGATTATATCGAAAGAATAATGGATAAAAACGAATTTCAAATATTAAAAGAAGAGATTAAATTGAAGAATCTTGAAGTCGATATCATATCGGATTCAATGGGCCCGTATATTAAAGTAGGACAAGCTGTAGAAGTCACAAGAGTAGATGATGAATTCTTGAAGCCTTTTGACATTATCATTTTTAGAGGTGTAAATAACAAGTTGATTTGTCATTTTATTCTTAAAGTGATTGATGATTATATTATTACTTGTTCTACGAAGAATATAAAGAATAGAGACCTTCCAATTCTAAAAGATAATCTACTAGGTAAAGTTGTTGGAATAGAACTTCCATTTTTCATCAAACTAAAAGTTTTTTTCTATTACCTTTTCTCTTAATTTGAAGAGTGGTGCTTGATCAATAACTCTGTATTAATAGACTCACAATGATTATAGAATTCTACCAATTCAGGAAAAGTTTTTTTGAAGTTTGTCCCTCTTCGTGTATCTAGCTGATCTATGAATAAGAAAAAATCTGCTTTTGAAACATCTTTATTATAGTCAGCCGTTATCTCCGGACCATCTTTTAAGAAGTCCATCAGTCGCTTGAATTTGATCATTTCGAAATTACAGAAACCATGCTTAAGGGTATTATCTTTATCGATATTAAAACTCTTTATGTACTCAAGAGTCTCTTCTAACTTTTGATAAAAGCTTACTGGTAGTAATGAAATATTTAGGAATCCTGGGTATCTCAATATATTAAAATCAATAATTATTGGTAGAGCTTGAAACTCACTACTATATTTAATTTTAAGCTCGTGCATCTCTCTAACAAAGGAATCGATAGTTGTGATAGAGAAAATATTGGCCGTGAACATTATCGAAACTTGAATGCCTGGTAATTGTATTAGCATCTTTTCCAGATTTTTCTTCCATATTTCATAATTTAATCCCGTTCGACCATATTCTGCTGCCTCGCCAGAACCATCAACGCTAGTAAAGATCGAAATTTTCTTTACAAAATTTTTGTCGTTAATGATTTGTAACTTGTTAATAAATTTATCAATCAAATCGTCCGAAGCACAGGCGTTTGTATTAATGGAAATTTCTAGTTCTTTGATTGGAGAGGCAATCAGTTCATCTAATATTCTAAAAGTATTTTTGTCTAAAAGAGGTTCGCCTCCTGTGATACGAAAAATCTTTAATCCTTGCTTGAGATTGGGCCACCATTGCCAAAAAGCCCTCACATAAGGATTTTCTTCATTTTCTGCAGATGGCTCAAATGGCATTTGGTTAGATGATTTTAAATACTCTAAGGAATTAACCTCTCTGTTGTTAAATATTTTATACGGACCTTCTTGTTTGATCTCTTGTACCCACTTAGTCGAGTGGACTGGCGAACAGTATGTACACTTTAGATTACACTTATTAGAAAATGAAACCTCCATATATGGAGGAATTACATCCTCATCCCATTGTCGTTTCGCGATTCTTTCAATATCGTCATCATTATTAATCAAAGGATCGCTTGATTTTATATAACGATCAGATATTTGATTTCCTGGAAGATCTTCAATATCCCAACAGTAATTACATTCTGAAGGACGTTTACCCTCTAGCATCATTTTTCGATAAAGTTTTTTTTCCTTAGTGTTGTGAAGTGCGGTTGCATTGTGTTCAATTTCAACCGATGGGATATGATGTGTCGGAGGGTGGTGACAACTATGAGTTCTTCCGTTTTGCAGATGTAGTGTAACTTGATTCCATTTTGCTGTACAAAAGGACTTACTAATATTATTTAGCTTCTCTCTGGTTGAAAGATAAAGGTCATTTTTTTCATCACTCATTCTAAGAGTATATACCAAACTGGAGAAAAGGGAAGTGCGCTGACTTTAAAATAGGTCAGCACATTCTAGTAATTATTTTAGAACTGTTACCCAGTTAAATTTATCTTCGATTGTTCTCTCTTGAATTCCAAGTAAGGTCTCCCTCAACCTCTTAGAAATTGGCCCGTACTCATCCTTGATCTGGTAGGCTTGACCACTAACTTCATGAAGAGAAGAGATTGGTTGAAGAATTGCAGCTGTTCCACAAGCAAATGCTTCACTACATTCTCCCTTTTTAATGGCCTCAATAAGTGTCGCTATACTAAGGGTTTCCTCTACAACAGTAATCCCCATATCTTTTGCAAGTGTGATTAGGGATTTTCTTGTAATCCCATCAAGAATTGTATCTGTAATCTTTGGAGTGTGTAGCTCTCCGTTAATGACTGCAAAGAAGTTCATACCACTCATTTCTTCTACACTATCTTTGTCTGTCGCTGACAACCAAAGGGTCTGATCAAAGCCAAGCTCTTTAACTTTTTTAGCCGATAATAAACTACCTGCGTAATTCCCACCTGTTTTCGCCGCTCCCATTCCTCCTGGGCAAGCACGAATCATTTCTCTCTCAATAAGAACCTTGAGGCTTCCGCCCTGAAAGTAGCTTCCAACAGGAGAGGCGATAACCATAAAAAGGAACTCTTCAGCAGGTTTTATCCCTAGATTACATTCTGTCGCGAACATAAAGGGACGAATATATAGTGACTCACCTGATCTTTTTGGAACAAAGTTCTTTCCAAGTCTTGTAACTTCATGAACAGCGTTGATAAAAATTTCTTTTGGCACTCCTGGCATTGCCATTCTAGCGGCTGAGCGGTTGAAGCGATCCATGTTATCAACTTCTCTAAAGAAATTTGGACCATTTCCTGAAAAGTTATACGCCTTCATACCTTCAAATATTTCTTGTCCGTAGTGTAGGACTTTACATGTTGGATCTAGTTCTAATTTTTTATATGGAGTAATTTCTAGCTCGCCCCATTTTCCGTCTTTATATTCACAACTGGCCATAACCGGCAGTAGCACTTTTCCAAATCCTACGTTATCTGGCATTGTAAATTTTGAGATTGCTTCAATTGCCTCTTGATAAATTTTCACAATAAATCCTTTTCTAATTTTTTGTAGTCTACCTAAATGAACAGGGTCTTTTAAGTCGCACTGCTATATATACATTTTGCTTTGACGAAATGTTTACTATCCTCTAATATACTAAAATCATAACGCGATCGTAGCTCAGTGGGAGAGCACTACGTTGACATCGTAGGGGTCACAAGTTCAATCCTTGTCGGTCGCACCATCTTTTATATTCGTTATTAACTATTAAATTAAACTGTTTTACTCCACTTTATAATTCGTGAACAAAAATTGTTTTTCACCCAATTTGTGATTATGATAGATCTACATTTTATAGTGAGAGATTATGAACAATTTTATCGATGGAAATTCTCCTGTAGAGGGTGAGAATAAAATAATATTTTTATCAGGCCTATTTTCAATAGTCATAAGTGTCATCGTGATGATCGGATGGCACTTTAAGATTAATGTTCTTATTCAGTTAAACCCAGATTTTGTTCCCATGCAATTTAATACGGCACTAGGTTTTTTTATGTCTGGGCTTGGATTCGCAACATACGTTTTTGATCTAAAGAAAATGAGAAGAATTTTGGCTATTCTTCTCTTTGTATTAAGCTCCGTTACGCTTTTACAATATATTGTGAATATGAGCTTTGGTATTGATCAACTATTTATGAATCATTACCTTACAACTTTAACCTCACATCCCGGAAGAATGGCACCAAATACAGCCCTTTGTTTTATGGGGATCTCGCTTCTACTCTTGTCTGGATCCTTCTTACGTGGAGATAAACTTATTGTCGCCAGGTGGATATTCTCCCTGGTTGTATTAAGTTTATCAACTGTAGCTTTAGTTGGTTATGTAAGTGGAAATGAATATGCTTTTGGTTGGCAAAAGTACACGAGAATGGCTATTCATACATCTTTTACTTTTGCGGTCCTTTCTTTTTCTATGGTACTAAATCTTGTTTTTAGTAAGGAAACAACAAAACAAAAGTGGCTACCTTTAATTGTCTCTCTCTCTTGTGTGTTTTGCTTTACCTTGTTTGGTCAGGGTCTAAAAAAAACTGAAGCTAGGAAGTTTTTAAGAACTGTTGATAGTCATGCCGAACTGATGATTAGTAAAATAACTCTTGAGTTGGGGCAGGATATTTTTGCATTCAAGAGGCTTTCACAAAGAATTATTTATGATAGGCGATTAAATGAAAGCTTTTGGAGAAAGGATACAACTGAGTATATTAGCGACTTTGGATTTTATTCTGATTTTATTTTCTTCGATCCAAATGATAATATTGTGTGGCAGTATCGTGAAGTTCTTGGTGAAGTTCTCGATCGAGAAAATTTTCTCGAGAATTTAAAAATAGCTAAGAAAGACAGAAATGTTGTTATTTTTGAACCAGCTATTCAGACAGAAGAGAAATTCTTCTATTTCCTTTTTCCACTTTATAGTTCAGGAGTATATCGTGGTGCTTCTCTTGGTGTAGTAAGTACGGAGAGGTTATTTGCACGTATTGCAAATAGCCTAAATCGTAAGGATTTTACGTTTGAGGTTTTTAATAAAACAGGAGATTCAATCTATAAGAGCTCTCCACATCAATCAAAAATTAAAAGTGTAAAAGAGTTAAGTCTTTCACAGGTTAGAAAAGAAGTGATAGAGGTTGATATCTATCCAAGTAGCGACTACCTTAATATTATGGACAATAAAACACCTGAGATTATTATTGTCTCGGGTATCATACTTTCAATCTTTTTAGGTGTTCTGACATATCTTTTTCAAATGACTACTAAAAGTAGGTCTATTAGTTTATTGCGATTGAATGAGAATCTCATTTTCAACGAAATACTTAGTCTTTCTAATCGTAATGATATCGGACTACTCGAGAAACTACAATCCTGTTTAGCTTCTATTACAAAGGTCAGATGGCTAAAAGAGATTGATAAAGTTGGCATTTATTTGAAAGCAGATAGAGAGGTTGGTAACTTTGTTTTACGCAATTTGAATGAGTCAATTTTAAAAACTTCCTCGTTTCAAAGTTTTGAGATCGACCATGCGATCTTTTTTGAAGAAAACGAGAATGGTGCTTTTTCAAAGTACTATCTTCCAATTCGTTCTAAGACTTTATATCTTGGTACTTTGATATGTTACCTTGAGTCTGGCCACAGTGAAAATCAAAGTGAGTTTCGCTATTTAAATACATGTGCTGATATTATTGCGGCTTTAATCGCTGCTCATTTTCATGAAGAGGATTTGCAAATTGCAATTAATGAGTCAAAAAATGCTGAAAAAGCAAAAGCCGCATTTCTTGCAAATATGAGCCATGAAATTAGAACACCTCTTAATGGAATTATGGGGATGACATCACTTCTAAGAGAATCAATTACAGACACAGATGGATTAGAGAAGCTTGAAATTATTGAAAGCTCAAGTCGAACCTTGATGAGTATCATTAATGATATTTTGGATCTGTCTAAAATCGATGCCGGAAAATTGGATATAGAAAATATTAATTTCGATTTTCATAAGTTAATTAATGAGCAATCACAGCTTTATACATCAATTACTTCAAAGAAAGGTGTTTCAATTGAGCATAAGATTGCAGAATCAGTTCCAAGATGGATTATTTCAGATTCACTTCGTATCAGACAAATTGTAAATAATTTTATCAGTAATGCCGTGAAGTTTACTGAGCGTGGAAAGATTAGTTTAACTGTTGAGGAGTATCAAGGTCGTATAAAGATCTCCGTTAAAGATAGTGGAATTGGAATTTCAGAGTTAGATATAGAAAAACTGTTCAAAGATTTCTCACAGGTTGATACATCAACAACACGAAGATTTGGAGGAACTGGACTTGGGCTTTCAATATGTCGAAAGCTTGCGACCTTGATTGGTGGAGAAATCACTGTTGAGAGTATCGTTGGAGAGGGAAGTATCTTCTCATTAATTTTTCCTTACACAATGGGAGAAGAAGAGGTAACACTTCCGGTGATTGATACGAATTTAACAAGAATGGCCGATTTACTTCCTCTTAAAATACTTGTCGTAGATGACAATATTATTAATCAAAAAGTTGCTGGAGGAATGCTAAAGAAAATAGGGTATCAAACAGAGTTTGCACACCATGGGAAGGAAGCACTACTACTTTTAAATAAAGAAAAATTTGATGTGATTCTGATGGATTGTCATATGCCCGTAATGGATGGCTTCAAGGCAACAGAAGAAATAATCCGTTTATATGGAAAGGATAGACCTTATATTATTGCTCTCTCCGCTAGTTCAATGAAAGAAGATATTGATCATTGTATGGAAGTAGGGATGGATGATTTCTTATCTAAGCCATTACAAATTAAGCCTTTATATGATAGTCTCATGAAGTTAAAAACACTCTCTGAGAAAGGTGAATGAAGTGGCAGACTTTGATTACGATGGTGAAGAACTACATATTATTTATGGTGTTAAAAATGATCCATTGATCATGAAATTAATTGATATTTTAGAGGAAGCAGAAGTTAATTTTGAGTTTAAAGACTTTAGAGATCATCGTCCTACGCCTGAGCAATTAATGCAGTGGGCAGATTTTATGGAAGAGGAGTTCCCACTTAATTATAGAAGCACATTTGTAAAAAAAAATAAGAAAATCTTTGATAAACTCCCATCACCTAAACAATATCAGTGGATAATAGATAACTACCAGGCCATCGAAAGACCAATCATTCTTAATGAAGAGGGCGAGATCGTATGGGCCGGAGGAAGACCTGAGAGAATAGCGAAAGTTCTCTTTAATCTCGTTCAGGATTAATTACTAGACTAGTATTGGAAGCTTTTGTAGTATTTGCAAATGACAACAATCTCTAGGCTTAATCAGAAGCTAACATCTCTTTTAATTAGACAATTTTTTGAATTTTGGCCCTATTATTTAGGTGCCTTTATATGCCTTTTCCTAACTCATTATATTCAGAGTGAGCTGCCATTTTTAGCCAAGCAGTTAGCTGATTTTATATCAGTTGGAAAAGACTTTTCTGTCGGACAATTATTCCTTTTGGCCATCGGTATTATTATTTTTAGGACTTCATCAAGACTTCTGTTTTTTTATCCGGCTCGAGTGCAACAAAAGCAATTAAGACTTGAACTCGTTGAAGCCTTAGAGAGTGCTTCACCATATCGTTATAAGCATCACTCTAAAGGACAAATCTTTCAAGTAATTGGAAGTGACCTTGAAGAGGTTAGAGCTCTAGTTGGTTTTGCTTTATTACAGATTTCTAATATCGTTATCGCTCTTTCTGTTCTTATTCCTAAACTTGCGAGTTTTGATAAGACAATCTTTATTGCATTAACACCTGTGCTCATCTCTTTCATTCTTTTTTCTTTTATTGTTGCGAGTAATAGAAAGTTTTATCGTCAGACTCAAGATCTTCAAGGTGAAGTTCAAAATTTTATCATTGAGAGTTATCTTGGAAAAAAGACGATAAAAAATTTTCACGCAGAAAAATCTTTTATTGATCTTTTTAAAAAGAACTCAATGGATGAATTGATAAACTTCTATAAAGCTGGAAAAAGGGTAGCGGTTAGTATTCCACTCGTTCCTACTGGTGTAGGGCTTTCGCTTATATGGGGAGCCTATATCATCTTTCAAAAGGATCTTGGAGCAACTTCTCTAATTCTTTTCTCTGGTTTCGTTTTCTTATTTCTTGAACCTATGATGTTCTTGTCTTGGATTGGTGTTGTTTTTACGCGATCTAGTGGTGCATGGGCTAGAGTTAAAGAACTTGTAAACGACCTTCAATCTGTCTCAGAGATGGAAAAAGAAATTTTAAAAGATGGTGCCTTAAAAATTGATGGACCTTATACTGAATTTAAACTTCCATACTGGAAGCAAGAAGTTGTCCTAAACACCAAGAATGGTTGTTCGACAATTATTGTCGGAGAGACTGGTGTAGGAAAAACAGAGTTATTGTTAAAGGCCGCAGAACTTTTAAAAGGAAACGGTCATCTTATTTCATACGTTGCTCAGGACCCTTATCTTTACAATGGTTCAATCATTGAAAACCTAGAGCTAGGAAATAACTTCGATGAGAAGAAGTTGGATCTCGCTTATGAGCTTCTCTCTATCTTCGGGCTTTCGTTTCTTGCAAGCTCAAGAGAGACATTATTTTCTTTAGTCGTTGGAGAAGATGGAAAGAGACTTTCTGGAGGACAGGCAAAGAGAGTTGCCCTTGTCAAAAGCTTACTTAGTGAGAGCGAATATATTATTTGGGATGATCCATTTTCATCTGTTGATGTTGTTCTTGAAAAAGAAATCTATGACAAGCTTCATGAGCTAAAACTTCTTGAGGGAAAGACATTAATTTTAACGGGGCATCGTTACACAACAGTTGCCATGTGTGAGCACATTATTCTGATTGAAAAAGAATCCGGAGTTGTTGAAACAACAAATAATAAAGAAATTTTTAAGGATAGTAAGATATATGCACACTTTGAAAAACAACTTGTTTAAGTATTTAATCTTCGAGGGAGCTGTAAAATATCTCTTTCTTATGGTTTTATGTTTAATTATTTCCTCTGCGCTTGGTGCGGCTCTTCCGCTTTATATGAGCGATCTTTCTGTTCATTATGGAGATAAAGAGCTCTTTCTTTATACATTAAAAGTTCTTGCAGTTATCTTTACTGTAACCTTCTTAAATCGAAGTTTTTATAATATCGTTATTAATGGTTATGTTGTTGGCCTTGTTCAATTTGTAAGAAGCTATTGCTATGAAAAATGGCTTCTTTCATATGAGCTTCAAACATCGAGGGAAAATCGAACAGATCGTTACCCACAAGGGGAAGTACTAGCAAGAATAATGACTGATACAGAAGCGCTACGTGAACTTGTGACATCAGGAACTTTTGGAATCATCATTGACCTCTTCTTTGTATTCGCATCTCTAATAAGTTTTATTTCACTCAATAGAATCGGAGGGATTGGGTTAGCTCTAGTTCAAGTACTCGCTTGTGTTCTCCTTATTTGGGGATCAAAGTATATGGCCGAAGTTTTTATGAGTGTTAGGAAGGCCAGAGGGGATCTGTACAAGACAATTGCTGATGTTATCGGAGGTCTCAAAGATAACTACTATATTAAAAATGGTCACTATGCTTCAAAAAGATCTCTTGGTGTATTTGAAGAGTTTCTTAATAAAATCCTTCTCTCAAATGTTTGGGATGCAGGATACTATTCATTAGCAGAATCGTTATTCCCAATCTTTCTGGCATTTGCGGTTTTTATCATTCCTAATGCACAGATGACTCAAGTCGGTCTAATCTTTGCATTTGTTGATCTTATTCAGCGCTCTATTGGACCAATTAAAGATGTTTCTTCTAAAGTCGCAAATATTCAGAGAGCCGCAAGTGGTGTTATTAGAATAAATGAGTTTATCGGAGATCTTGAACTTGAAAGATCGACAGAACTTGAAACGGCAGAGTTTAATTTCAATGTTGATGAGATTAACGTTTCAATTGATAAATTTACTTATCCAACGCGTCCAAATATGGATGCACATTTTCATCTGCAAGATATTCAGTTTTCCGGACGCAGGGGAGAATTGATTGGAATTGTGGGATTGTCAGGATCTGGAAAGTCGACACTACTTAATATTCTGTGCGCAAATATTATTCCTGATCAAGGAAAGATTTCCATATCTTCTGAGGATAAGGAATCTTTTGAATTTGACTTTCATGATGCTCAAAAATTTATTCAATACCGTCAGTTAATTGGTATTGTTTCTCAAGACTCACATATCTTTTCAGAAAGCCTCCTTTTTAACATTACAATGGGCAAGGATAATACTTCTGATTTTGACGAGTTTTGGGACTTTGTCCGTGAAAATATTAGCTATCTTAAATCTTGGGGAATTTCAAAAGATACAAAGCTGGATCAGAACACTTTATCTCTAGGGCAGAAGCAGTTAATCTCTGCTATTAGGGCCTGCTACTTGAAAAAGCCGATTGTCCTCTTTGATGAAATCTCTTCTTCATTAGATTCAAACTTAGAGTTTGCACTAAGGCAAATGGTGCTTCTAGCGCAAAAGAATGCCCTTACATTTATTGTTGCGCATCGTCTCGAAACAATTATCAACGCTAATACTATTATCGTGATGGAGAATGGGAGCATGGTTGCAAAGGGAGTGCATCAAGACCTAGCGAAAAGCTCGGATACCTATAAGAGTTTTATCGAAAAGCTTGGCTAAGTTATACTTCTAAAATTTGTGAAAATACTTTAATATATCTCTAGAATTAATATATTTTTATCAGGAGATATAAATGAGAAATAGTAAAGTCGTTACTATTGGAGTTGTTGCTTTTGCTACGATTCTCTTTGCTTGTACAAATAAAGTTCAGTCATCACCAACATTCATTTTCAAACCAGCACCATCTAAAGATGCAATCGCTAAAGTTAATGGGAAAATATTAACTGAAGGAGAGGTTCTAGCTGGAGCGGAGAGTGATATCTACGAAGCTCAGAAGAAAGTTTTTGAAATTAAAATGGCAAAAATTAAATCATATCTTCTACAAAGCTTTATTGATACTCATCCAGGAAAAAAAGGTTTAACAAATGACCAGTTCCTAGAGAAGTTCATTGCAAAAGATGCAAAAGTTACAGATGCTGAAATTCAAGCTTTCGCAAAAGAAAGAAATATACCACAGCTAAATGATGACCTAAAGAAGAGAATTGAAATGTTTCTGCTTGAAAGTAAAAAGAGAGAAGCAATCGAATCATGGTTAGCTGGACAGATGGAAAAATCACCAGTTGAAGTATATGTTGAAAAGCCGCAGAGGCCAGTTGCTAATGTTAAAATTGGTGATGCTCCGTGGACTGGTGGGGAGAATGCAAAAGTAACTATTGTTGAATTCTCTGATTTCCAGTGTCCTTACTGTTCAAATGCAGTAAAGATCATAGATGGTCTAAAAAAGAAGTATGGAAATAAAGTTAAAGTTGTATTTAAGAACTTTCCGCTTCCATTTCACTCTGATGCAGCAAAAGCGGCGGAAGCAGGTCTTTGTGCATATGAGCAAGGAAAAGATAAGTTTTGGAAAATACATGATCTTATGTTTGCAGAACAAGATAAGCTAAAGGTTGATCAATTAAAAGATAAAGCAAAAAGAGTTGGGCTAGACATGAAAAAATTTGAAGATTGTCTAATGACTTCGAAATATGCGGCAAAAGTTAAAGAAACTATTAGTGAAGGAGAGGTTGCCGGTGTGAAGTCGACTCCAACATTCTTTGTTAATGGACAGTTAGTAAATGGTGCACAACCTATTGAAATTTTCAGCGAAATCATCGATGAAGAGCTAGCAAAATAATGCGACCAAAATAGTGTAGTATTAATCAGAGAGGCCAGGGCAGAAATTCCCTGGCCTTTTTATTTGCGGGGTATTTGCTAAAATCATAGAGTGATAAACCAGTGATAGAGTGGATCTATGGACATAAACGATTACAGTACAAAATTATCCCAAGCAAGAATGAAGTATAATGATGCGAATAACGAAGTTCGCAAAAATTATAAAGAGAATCTTGATAATCTTGAAGAGCTTCATGAAGCAAAAGAAAAAAAACAATACGACAACTACACTGAAGCAAAATCAAGATTAGAAAATCAGCAAGCTGACTATATCAACGAATATAACTCCAAGACGAAAGATGCTATTGAAGACCGATCAAGACATTTCCAAGATCGTCTCGCGAGCGAGAAGGGAAATTTTGAGGAAGATCGTGCCCGTATAAAAGAAGATTTCGATAGACGTCTTGATGAACTGAGAGATACTTATACGACGAGAGAAAAAGATAGCAATGCATATAATGAGCAGAGACTAAACTCAACTCGTTCTCGCTATAATAAGCAATTAGAGCGTCTTAATGACCAATTTCAAGAAGATATTCATGGTGTGAGTGAGAGAGCTAATAGTTCTGTTAAAGAGAATCAATTCGCTGCAAATAAAGAAAAACGTAGTCTCATTCATGGCTATGAAAATGAAAAACGAGCACTATCAAAAGATGGTAGTGTAAAACATGCGAAAACGATGGAGCAACACTCGAAAGATTTGAATAATCTAAGAGAGGCGCAAGAGTCACAAATCGCCCAAGTTAAAGATCATCAAAATGGACGTGCGGCATCAATTAAAGAAAATAAGAATGATGAATTAAAAGATATGCAAAAGAATTTCAGAAGATTAACTGATGAAGTTTCAACACGTAATCAAAAGCAGAGAAGACACGCAATTAAAGAAAACGAAGCCCGTAAGGCAGAACTAGAAAGAGGTTTTTCCCAAGATCTTTATCAGGCTAAAAGAGAGATGGCAGAGAAGATTAAAGGGGGAGATCAGTCAGAAATTGTTAAAGATAGACTAAATCATACAATTGATTCTTATGAAGATAGAATAAAAAACATCTATAACAATCTTGATGAGGGGAACTTTGCTCAACAAGAACAGAAAGAGAAGATGGCAAATAATTTTTCTGATTCGATGAAAGACCTAAAGTTTAAGCAGCAAGTCAAAATGGATGAAAAAGACATGCAGTTTAAAAACTTTAGAAGAGATGAACTTGCAAATACTCAAATGAAGTCAGATAAAGCAATTGATACTTATAAAAAAGAGCTTCGTAATCTCGAAATGAGAAATGAAGCACAAGCAATCAAGGACAAAAACTATAACCAAAAGCTTTTGACAAATCAAAGAAAGTCTTTTGGCGACACTGTGAATACTCTTAACGACAAGAATAGACAAATTCTAACTGAACTCCAAAAAGACTTTACGAAAGAAAAAGTTGATATCATCGAAAACAATAGAATCTCTAACCACAAAGACATTCAGGATGTTAAAGAAGCGATGAGAGAGACGATGGATAAGAAAGAGATGACTCTAAATGAAAGAAATGAGCATCTTATAAAAGAGAATGAAAATCTTGTGAAGCAGTATGAGGAAAAACTGTCATCGGTTCAAAAGAAAGCAAATAAAGAGATCAACCGTCTTAACGAAATGAACGAGAGAACTCGTGTTCAACAAGAGAATGCAACACGTAGAATGCTCGAGTCTAAGGAAAGAGAGAACTCTCTAGCAATCATGAAGATTAGAAATCAATACGATCAGAGACTTTCTAAAGCAAAGGAAATGTCAGATCAACAGATTGAAAAGACTGTTGAGTACTACGAAGATCTTCTCGGAAGAGAAAGAACTGATTATCAAAATAAGCTTCAGTCAAAACTCTCGGAGTCAAAAGCAGACTATGATAAGTTGAGACAGCAAACTGCTCTAGAGAAGGAAACGATGACGCAACAATTCGAAGATAAAATTGCCGAATTGCGTCAGGCGCATCAAGAAGCACTTGAAGAAAAAGCTAACGATTATAAGACAAAAATGTTCCAAGCATAACTAGTAAAATTGTATTGTCATGGTAAACTACTGAGACAAACTACAATTTTCTGGAGCAGATATGTCTTTTAGACGAGCAAAGATCGTTGCCACACTAGGTCCTTCTTCTAACACTAAAGAAATGATTGAAAAGTTAATTCTTGCAGGATTAAACGTTGCAAGAGTGAATATGAGTCATGGTACTCACGAAGGGCATGCTGAACTTATCAAGAACATTAGAACAGCATCGAAGAGTTGTCGTCGTGAAGTTGCTATCCTTGTAGATCTCCAGGGTCCAAAAATTAGAACAGATAAGCTACCAAAAAACTTAATCCTGAAAGATGGAGAAACTTGGGTCATAGGTCAGTCTGCACATAAAGAAAAATATCCTGAATATGCAGATAACTATATCCCAACAATCTATGACAAACTTGTTGATGATTGTTTTGATGGAGCAAGGATTCTATTTGATGATGGAAAGCTTGTAGCAAGAGCGATTTCAAGAGATCGCGATGTATATAAAATCGAAGTACTTGTTGGTGGCGAGTTAAAGTCTAATAAGGGGATTAACCTTCCTGACTGTGAAGTTTCTGCTCCTGCATTCACTGAGAAAGATAGAGAAGATCTTGAGTTTGCCTTGACTCAAGATATAGATTACGTTGCACTTTCATTCGTTCGACGTAAGCAAGATATTCTAGAAGTAAAATCACTTCTTCATAAACTAAAAGTAAATATCCCAATCATCTCTAAAATAGAGAAACCACAGGCCATTGATAATCTCGATGAGATTCTGGATGTGACTGATGTCATCATGGTTGCTCGAGGGGATATGGGAGTTGAGGTAGGAAACCACCTTGTTCCTTCAATTCAAAAGAAGATTATTGAGAAGTGTAATGCTCGTATGAAGCCAGTTATTACAGCAACTCAGATGCTTGAGAGTATGACAGATAATCCAACACCAACAAGAGCGGAAGCCTCTGACGTTGCTAACGCAATTTGGGATGGTACAGATGCTGTAATGCTTTCTGGTGAATCTGCTTCAGGAAAATATCCTGTGGAAGCGGTGAAGATGATGAGTGATATCATTATCGAAGCAGAGAAAACTCCAAAAGAAAGACCGCTACTTAGAAATATTGACCTCTCATCGATTAATTCTTCAATTATGGTGGCGGCATCAATGGTTGCAGAAAAGGTTAATGCGAGGAGAATTCTTGCCTTAACGGAAGGTGGAAATTCTTGTTTAAAAGTTTCTATGTTTCGCCCATCAATTCCTGTTGCGGGTATTACTTCCTCTCTAAGAACAGCTCGTAAGATTTGTTTGTATTGGGGTGTGTATCCATTCATTGTAGAGAGTACAAATGAAGATACTCCAGGGTATCAACGCTTTATTCTTGAGGAAGCAAAGAAGCGCTTAAGTCTTTTTAATGGAGATAAAGTTGTTATCACTCGTGGTGATGGAAAAATCTTCTCTCGAGGAAGTTCTAACTCTGTTAAAGTCGAAATTATAAAAGATGCTCCAAAGATTGAAGGCTCATCAGACACACTAGAAGAAGGTAGTGATAAAAAAAAAAGGATTCTCTTAGATCTTAGTGTCTGTGCTACTTGCCAAAATTGCATTTCTATCTGCCCTCATGGAATTTGGGTGGCAGATCCGAAAACCCATGAAACACATATTGCTCAGGAAAAAGTTGCTGATTGTACAATGGACTTAGAGTGCGTTCGAACTTGTCCAACTGGAGCAATTGAAATTATCGATATTAATTCTTAAAATGAAAGAGCTTGTCTCAATTCTAGAAAATTCTAATGCGAGAAAGTGGGGCCTGGTAACAGACCCCGAGGCCCTTTCATTCAAAAATTTTCATGAATGGGTAGAGCGAGGGGACCACGGAGTTCTAAGCTATCTTGAAGGTGAGAGAAAAGATCTTAGAGAGAATATTAGCAATTACTTTCCAGAGTTTAAATCTGCATTGGTTTTTGCTTTTGATTACTCAGTATCTGCGAAAATGACAAAAGACTTCTATCAAACAGGAGAGAGTAACGGTTACAAAATTGCTAATTATGTCCTAGGATTTGAAGGTGAAGATTATCACTACTATCTTAGACGCTCTCTCGAAGCGATCGCTAACAAGATCAAAGAAATATTCCCGGAAGTGAATATTATGCACTCCCTCGATACACAGCCAGTCCTTGAGCGTGACCTCGCACAAAAAGCCGGTTTAGGATGGTTTGGAAAAAATTCAATGATGATTGATAGAGAGATTGGAAGCTATTTTATTATTGGATCGCTCTTTCTTGATGTGGATTTATCAACTCATGGTTTGCAAGTACCACTTATTGATACTGATCATTGTGGAAATTGTAGAAAGTGTATTGAAGCTTGTCCTACTGATGCTATCAATGCTGAGACGAGAACAATTACAGCGAATAAGTGTATTAGTACTTTTACTATAGAAATTTTTAAAGAAGCTCAAGCGCCAGAAGGGATGGAGAAAGGAAACGGTGAAATTTTTGGCTGTGATATCTGCCAGGATGTTTGTCCTTGGAATAAAAAAGCCCTTGGGAAGCTTAATTATACAAGTGATGATTTTCAAAGTTTCAAATCAAAAAACTCTTATGCATTTGAAAATTTTCTAACTCCAAGTCTTTCATCAATGATTCAAGGTCTTGAAAGTGTATCTAATCGTGAGTATCGCCGCCAGCTCAAGGGAACACCACTTGAGAGAACGGGGAGAGTGGGGATGCTTAAGAATTTAAAGTTTTACAAGAAAAACTGATCTTTTAAATGCTTTTTAATATGGGCTGCCGCAAGCTCTGGCATATGGTGAGAGAGCTTCTTTGGTTTTTCTACTGATACTAAATTTCCTTGTGATTCTAAAAACTCAGCAAGCCTTTCTGTGCCATCTTTTCCAACTACGGCATCATCTTCACCTGTGATGAAGTGAATACGAGTTTGAACCATTTGAAGTTCTTCTTTTCTTTCCTTGATCCATGGGAAGACAAGATCAGGGTGAAGTTTTTCACTAACAAGTTGGCCACGAATCAATAGAGTTGATTTATAAAATGGTGTTGCAAAAATATGAGTGACTCCGCTTGGTGGAAGTCCAAATCCAACACAGATACACTGAGTATCCAGAGACTTGAAATACTCATTTTCAAGCGCAATAAGTGAGGTTAGGGCACCAAGTGAGTGGCCACCGATAACAATTTTACTGCCGCCTGTTGGGTAAATATTTTTTAGATACTCGTATGCTTTCAGAAAAAGTAAAGGAGCGTCTTCCTTGAAATCTTCAAAACTTTCAACATCGTTAAAGCTTCCTAGAAAGTGCCCTGGCTGGTCGAATATTACACAGGCTACACCTTCTTCAAACATGCGAGAAGCCCAAGAAAGGATGCTGCCTTTGTGTGAAGTATAGCCGTGTGTGAAGATCGCGAAACGGTCAGTTTTAGCATTGTTCTCAGGAATAAATGCGAGAGCATTTACAATAGTATTGTTTGCTTTAAGTGTTATTTTTCTAAGAGTGTTTTCCATGAGGTAATGTAGAATTTCTCAATCTCTTTGGCAATATTTTGACTTTATGAGTCTATAATTACTTGAAAAAATTTAAAAAATCATTTGACGAATTATTAAGACTCTATTATCTTTGATCTCACTCGAATTAATTATGCCCTGATAGCTCAGTTGGTAGAGCAAAGGACTGAAAATCCTTGTGTCCCTGGTTCGAGTCCGGGTCGGGGCACCATTTAAAAAACCAGAAGTTTAACCCACTTCTGGTTTTTTTTTGCCTAAATTTCAATATAATATATTAAGCATAATTCACACTTTAAATGATTCATATATATTTAAAAGCTTATCTGTGTTAATGAGTGGATATACTAATTTAAAGAGAAATTTATGGAAACAATATCTGATAATAAAATAATAGAGATTCATTTTACCCTTACGGATGATAATGGTGAGACACTTGACTCATCAACTGGAGAAGGGCCTTTAGCATATCTTCACGGAGCAGAGAATATTGTTCCGGGGTTAGAGAAAGTACTTCTTGGGAAAAAAGTAGGGGATAAATTCAATGCTTCTATCCCCCCAGAAGAGGCTTACGGTATCCTTCAAGAAGATCTTTTACAAACTCTTCCAAAGTCAGAGTTTGGTGATGATGCAGATAAAATTCAAGTTGGAGATGAGTTCGAAGTAGAAACAGAAGATGGACAGATCGTCATTGTAACTGCTGTTGAAGTTAATGATGACCATGTTCTTGTTGATGGTAATCATCCTCTTGCAGGAGAGACACTTCATTTTGATATTGAAGTAATTAGTGTAAGAGAAGCAAGTGAGGAAGAGCTAGAGCATGGACACCCTATTATAGAGAGCGGTGGTTGTGGTTGTAGTTAAATTTAATTAAGGCTCTTTTAAAATATTTAAGAGCTTTTCGTCAGAAAAAGATTGAAGTTTTGCAAGTTCGTCATAGGGATCACCTTGGATGTTAAAATATTTTGCAAATGCGAGTTCTGTCTTGATGCCCAAGTTTTTATACTTTCTAATTTCATTTTTTACCCGAGAGCCAAAAATAGCAAGTATCCTTTTCTCAACAAGATAATGAATAACGGCATACTGGTTTAAAACTGGAATGCCTTGACAAAAAATTTCGAACTCAAAACCATTAAGTCTAAAATTACATAAATATGTCTCTATTCCCCTTACATTTATCGTATAAGTTTTAAAGTTTGTCGCGGATCCAAACGATTTTTTTAAAGCTTTATTAATTTTATCGAAGTCATGTACCTCGCAGATAATGTCAAGGTCACTGTTTTCTACATCGATATCGAGTGGGATTGTTCCAGCTAGGAATGGAGAGTAAGGCGCAAGTATTTCATATATATTTGAAGTTCTCAGCACTTCGTAAGCAAGTCTTTGCTTTTTTGTTCCATACTTGAGTTTGTCAAAGTCGTCTTTCAGAGTTTTCATTTCAATTTGCTGTTCGAGTTTTAATAATTAAGTATAGACCTCGAGCTTACATGATGTTTCAATGTGTGTTTTTTAAAATGCCTAAAACGCTCTGATTGCAAGTCTGATTTGGTTTTAAGAACTCATCCGCCTTTTCTAATATTTCTCTCGACTTGTAATTAATCACACCAAATTCACCTTTAAGCTTTTTAATTATTTCAAGGTTTTCAGCCGTTGCGTAAGTATTCGTTAGTATACGCTCAATATTCTTTGCGATCGCCATGGAAATATCATCTTCCATTTCTTCGTCAAGTCCGATGATTTGAAATTTCTTGTACAAGAGCATAAACCCATCAAGATCTTCGATACTCGCCAATATTTTCTCTGAGAATTGCGAAAAGTAGTATGGAGTGAATTTTCCTAAATTATTTAGAAGTTGTTCTAGTTCTGTTGACGTAATACGGGCTTGTGGAAACTTATCGATTTGATTAGTGATGAAGTCTTTTTGAAGTAATGTGAAGTATGAAGCCAAATGAATAGGACTCATTTCCTGGTATACTTTTAAAATATCCTTGTGATCTGTGATGAGTTCTAGTTTACTTTTTACTGCTGCTAAGTCTTGAGTGTCTATTTCGACTTGAACTCTACGCTGATCCTCAATTGCCGCGTTTACGTTTTGTGCGACTTCTTTCTCGAAATCAGTAATTTCTCGAGTGATAAACTTGCCCTGAGTATTGATTAGTTCAGTTCCATTCTCATCTAGTGCTTTATTATTATCAGTAAAAAGAAAATCAGAAAATATTTTTGGAGAAGAGGGAAGTCTTGCTAATTGATGTCTGCTTGACCAATCAAGTAGAGTCCACTTGTCGTTAGATTTTGAATATACAACTTGTTGAAGGTGAAAGTCTCCGATTGATTCGAATAAAGCAGTTTCCTTTGCAAATGAAATTAACGAATTTACCATTTTCGATTTTTCTTGTTCTGAATAGTGGTCATTTCTAGCGAGAAATGTTTTGAGATCAAGATCGTGATCGATGAGATCAACGAGAAGGTATGAGTTTTTTTGGTACTCATATATTTTAGGAATTGGTAGTTTAAAATCTTCTAATTCTTTAAATCCTTCTGCTGTATAGTTAATAAATCGCTTACCGTCAGAAATATTGTAGTTCTTTGCTTGATTACCATGTGGGAGCCTGAGGGCCACTTCTTTTTCAAGTGACTGGTCATAAACTTTTACGATCATTGTCGTATTACCTGAGCCTAATATTCCCTTGTAGGTAACATCTCTATCAAGTAGATGTATCTTTTCATCAATTTTAAGATACTGCTCTAGGATCTCGTCAGAAAAATCATCATTGAATACACCATCCTCAAAAAGGTGGAGATCTGATCCCCAGGCAAGCTGGAGCATAAATAGTATTGGTATGAGATATCTTTTCATTATGAATAGACTAAGCAATAATGGGGCCAGAACTCAGGCCTGTGAGTCCTAATTTTCATTCCAATACTGTCTAGTATTTGGACAGTTGTAAACTGATCCTTTAGAGAATGTCGAAAATATAGTGAATTACTCAAAGTGAGTAGTATATAATACAAGCATGAATAAACTAAAATTTGTCATCATTTTATCGTTTTGCACGGTGGGCTTTGCTTCATCGCTTACTACCTGTGAAATTCCAGCCCGTGTTAATAAGGTAACTGGATTAAAATCAATAAATGTATCGATGTATAAAGGGACAGATGGATCAAAATGTGCAGATTTCTCCTTTAAAAAAATGGATATTGTCTTCCATAATGATACTCGAAATCTTTCTACAGGTTTGAAAGTAAGATTAATCTATTCAACTTACTCGGGCATGGGACCAGAGGGATTGGTTGAAAGTCATGAGTGGAAAGTCGCAAAATAAAAAATCAAAGTAATAATTTATTCTGTTATATAGGATTCGAGGTAATAATCTTGAGGATATATAGCTAGTGACAGATGATTACTCTCAATAATAACACTTATAAGTCCAAATAAGGTTCTGTTTAACCTCTGGCTTCGCTGTGTAGTCAGATGGAGTTCTCTCAAGCATTTGATAAATTTTATACTCGACCAGCTTGTTTTTATTATTTGTATTCCATTCTCTACAAATATAGTTGGCAAAATTTCGCATATAGGTTTTACCTGATTCGCGAGACAGATTTAAATAGAACTTACGCCATTGCGAATTTTCCATTGTGTCTTGTGGATAACGAGGCTTTTCAAAGGAAATAGATTCTAATGTGATTGGATTAATTCGACTCCCATCTTGAAGCTCTCCATCTATAATATACCAAGCATCATTGCTCATTGGTTTAGGGGCAAACATATTCCACTGTTGATTAAGACCAAGTGTAAAAGCAATACTTGTAAAAGGGTCTTTGACATCGAATTTATCTGATCCTAGGTAACCTTCAAGGTTCCAACTAAAAGATAAGAGAATGAGAAGAGTTGCAAAAGTTTTTCCCGGCCAATTTGTTTTAACTTTTATATCAACTTGAAAAAATGAAGTTAAAGTTTTTCCAATTAAGAAGCGGTATTTTGATATATGTTTGTAAGCATAATTACCGATAGCTAAAATTGGACTTAAGTTATAGACCACTCCAAGAGGAAAGAAGATACTTGAATCTAGAAGTTTTGCAAAGACGTTGAATCTTGTACTTTGTGTGCCTCGACTATCAATTAGCAACCAACTCTTCTGAGAATTAATGATTTCATTGATTGAAGAATCATCCGTACTTGGTTTTATTATTAAGTTCGAGACAAAAAGAACTTCCTTCAATAATATGCAAAAACGACGACAGAATCCACATTCTCCATCGTAGTAAAGCGTCAAAGTTTCTGTGTTTCGAGTGAGAACTTTCTTAATAAGTCGCCAAAAATTTTCCGGTAATATAGGTATCCATAATGCTAGACAAATCCATGGGAAGTTTCCAAGATGCATCGTAAAAAGTATCCCTAAGTGCAGACCCCAGAAGAGTACAAAAGCAACAGATCTAAATGCCGATTTTTTCCAAGGGATGAGAAGAAGTAAGGGGCCAAGACCTTCAACCCATAAGGTAAAAAATGATAGCGCGCTCATCAACTTTGGAAAACCAAGAAGCTTCTCTCCTAAGATAGTCGTGAAAATATCCAAGTTCATGGCGTAATAAAGGGAGTCGAGTCTCGTTAACCACGCAGGATCCCACTTATAAACAAATGTGAATCCATACATAAGAAATATTTGAAGGAAAATTAAAAAAGTAAATGGTGTATTAACTGATTCTCTATCTTCTATTTGGTCGAACTTTCCAAAAAATCTATCAAGAGAGAAGTAGTAGTTTGTTGGCATAAAGATAGAAAAAAACAATAAGATTCTTAAAAGATTATCTCCTCCATGATTAATAATTGGAAAACGATTTTGGAACGATAGAAGTATTATCCAAGCTATAAAGGAGCTCAGTTTTGTACGGGCTCCAAAGGCAATAAGTAATGAAGTAATCACCCCTAAAGTTAAAAGAATGTACGCAAAAACCGGACTGCCATTAAGGTTTAGTAGTGACATTTTCCAGCCAATTTCGACATTGTCGATTATATAGCTGCGTGTGGCGATCCCACCGTCATTATAGAAGGGTTTTACTAGTGAAAATCGATTTAAGAAATCGAAGAATAAAATTAAGCCAAGTGATATTCTAAATAAAGCTAAGGACTTTAAATTTATTTCAAATAGATTCTTCAAGGCTATCTCCGTCAAAAAAAAGGGGGCTGTTAAGCCCCCTCATATTTTAATCTTAGATTTGATTAAAAACAACTGTCTTGATTAATTGTTGTTGAGTTTTGAACTTGGTAGTTCGAAATTTTCTCTCCAGCAATTTGTAGATCAATTTGGCTTCCACAATCACTCATTTTCTCTGCTACTGTAGAGAAGATGAATTGGTTTTTCCAGATTAGCTTACCAATTTTAGCTGTTTCGTTAACAAAGTCTTTTGCCTTAACATCATTGAAAGAAGCAGCTTCTTTAGCAATTTGTTGAAGAGCAGATTTGGTTTCACGTTTAAGTGATTTTTCACAGCTTGATGAAGATTGCTGTCCACACAGACCGTCAACATCACCTTTTTTAACATAAGCTTCAATCTGTGAATCAGCTTTAGCAATCATATCTGAAAGCTTCGATGACTTTCTAAGACCGATCATTGATTTTGCAAAATTCTGATCAGCTTTCACTGTTAGCTTAACAGTTACGTAAGACAGGTCTTTCTTTGCTGGGACATCAACTCTCGCTACAATACCTGTGTCGGCCTTTAGTAGTCTAAGAGCTTTCTCAAGGTCATGTGATTTGGCATGATCTTTCTCATAGAACCACTCAAGTTCAGAGATATTATCTACGAACTCAGCTTTTGAATTAATATCTTTTGTGATGGCCACACCTGACTTAAATACTTTAGCCATATTTGTGTGTCTTGTAATAAATCTTCCATTTAAGCTTTCGAAATATACACCGTATTCAGAAGTCGTCTTCACTCCAACTTTAGAGTTATCAACATTTGAGTAGTTGTATAGTTTAGCTTTCGAACTTGCTACGTTAATGAATGGTACACCAAGAACAAAAGACTTAGCTTTTCCTTTAGTCATATATTCATAAGTATCAACTTCTTCAACAAATGGGTTAAGGAAGTCGGCGGCCATTTCTTGTGCTGGAGCAACGTTACCTTGTAGTAGGTCTTCATATGCTTTAGCTGTTTTAAAGTCACTAATGTCTAACTCGTAAGTGAATCCTTGACCTTTATCGCTAAGCTTTGCACTTGAACCAACCATACCGATTGTACCAACATAAGCTGAAGATGAAGTTAGTTTTGCTCTGTTATAAGAAACAAGAACTTTTTCATCATCTGTTTTTTCTACGTATACTCGCCATGCTCCTTGATCAACTTTTGTTACTCCTGAGCCAAGAACTGAGTAACCAAGACCTGCTGTATATAGCATCCCACCTGTTTGCTCGAAGTAAACATTATCTCCAATTCTCCACTCTTTTAGATCTTTAGTCTTATGAGGGATATTTTTCTTCGTTACTTTAAGTTCTTTCTTATCAAGAACTTTATAATTAAATAGTGCAGTCGAAGCCTTTAGTGGGGATAAACCAATCATTCCACCTAATAGTTTTCTAAGGCCAGTAGCATTGTCAAAAAAGAATTGCCCTTGAACACCTAGACCACCAAGAATTGTTTCATACTTTTGAACTTGGAAACCACTTCTGTAATCTTCAAATCCAAGGGCAACACCAAAACTTTCAGTCGTTTGAGCTGTTAGGTTAATTGTTCTCATGATTCCATCAATATCAAAAATCACAAGTGGTTTTAGTTTTACTTTTAATTTGTTCTTTTTCTCTGGTTTTTGTTGAGTTGTATCATCTCCGTTAGATCCGTCATCTCCGTTAGATCCGTCATCTCCGTTAGATCCGTCATCTCCGTTAGATCCGTCATCTCCGTCATCTCCGTTAGATCCGTCATCTCCGTTAGATCCGTCATCTCCGTTAGATCCGTCATCTCCGTTAGATCCGTCATCTCCGTTAGAACCGTTATCTCCATTGATTCCGTCATCTCCGTTAGATCCGTTAT
>NZ_AUNI01000008.1 GCF_000447795.1 Bacteriovorax sp. Seq25_V
TTTTTCGATATCCATATTTCTTTCGTGATTTATCAGCGAGTAATCCAAATGCAGGAATGCTTGAAACCTCTGCTGCAAGTATATATCGACGTTTTTTGTCGACTGCGATAGTAATGGAAAGAGGCTTCATTTTAGTATGCTCACTAGTGACCAAGTCATCAAACTGCATAGCCTCTACCTTCGATTTTTCTAACTTCTTAAGAAACTTCTTTTGCTTCTTTTTTGCCTTTTTGGAGAAGTAATTCATACGGCTTTGTATTGTTTTATAACTAACTTTGTACTTTCTTGCACATGATCTCATGGAATTATTCGTAGCCAGATCGAGAAATAGTCTTCGATTAATACGTCTTTTCTTTTGATATTTTTCAAGAGCGAAAGTTGCACGAGAAAATTTTCTTCCGCATGTTTTGCAGACAAAACGTTGGATTTTTCTCGAATCACTTCTCCGAAAAAAGAATCCATCTTTGGAAATAAGTTTGTTTTTAGTAGTTGAATGGCAGTCTAAATTTGGGCAGCGGTATATCATGACATGATTAATGCAAACCATGCCAATATAAATGTTAGATAAGTTCCCGATATTTATAAGGCTATTTTGTATTCAGTTCAAAAAATGACATTGGTAATTAAAAAAATTATCCCCATTTCGCTGGAGCAGTTTAAAGCGTGTTAACCTTTCCAAAGCCTGAGATTATCTTCTCTATGGCAAGTATTTTGGCATCTAACGTGGTTCTTAGCGAATCTCTAGCAGCTTCATTTGCTCTTTTTTCATCTTCAATTTTTTTAACTAGTGTAATAACATCGGAATCAATCTTTTGTAATAGTTCGCTTCGAAGTTGTGCAATCTCGGCCCTTAAGTCTTGAATGACTTTTGCTTCATCCGTGCCATTTGGACTGATCTTTGTTTCAAGGTCAGTTATTTTTTTTTGTAATGGTGCAATTTTAAGTTCAATCTGTTTAGGGATATCATTGCTAATCTTGGTTAAATAATCCTCTATTTCTCCTATTCTTTGGTATTTGTTTTTTCCCTTATATTTTGTTGACTCATATTCCTCTATGGCGCTTACCTGACTTGTAGAGAGTACTAAAATTAAAGATAAAATAACTTTAAAAACTGTAATAATCCGGTCAGAATAGAAATGTTTTAGATTTCGCATTTTTAGGAGCTCCGTGAAAGATCATTCGAAATATCAACTTCTCGTTGATTATATCAGAAAAAATAAAGTCGTCTATCTGCTTGGATTATTGTCAGTAGTAGTATGCAATATCTGTCAGGTTTACTTTGCTACAGCCATGGGCCGAGTCGTAGATTTCTTTGCAATGAAAAAAGAGAGTTATGACTTTTTTCTTTTTTATACAAGTAATCGTGATTTCACTCATCGTGAAATATTTCATATCGTATTTTGGTCAATTTTTATTTCAAGAATTATCCTAACTATCGCTAGATTTGGCTGGAGAATTACTCTTGCCCGCCAAACGCATTTAGTTTCTGGCCTTTTGAAGAATAAGATTTGGAGCAATGCTAGATTTTTTAAAATTGCTGACCTTGTAAGTATTTACCCTAAAGGTGTCCTGATGAATGCTGCCAATAGCGATGTTGGACAAGCGAGATTCTTATTTGGCTTCACTCTCGTTGGTGTGATTGATATGTTCTTTCTCGGCGTCTTCACAGTTATAAGTATGCTATTTATTAATATGCAACTTACAGTTGTCTCGGTTGGATTTCTTCTGATGATGCCTGTTTTTGTGAGAAAACTTTCAAAGCTTGAGATTGAAAACTATGAAATTGCTCAACAATCCCTCTCTGATTTTAATGATCTTTCGAGTCAGGCGATTTCAACTGTTAAATTACAAAAACTAGGGAAGACTTCGGTATTTTGGTTTAAGCGTCTTTTGGCAAGTGCTTCTGAATATATGGATAAGCGTGTTACAGCTCAAAGTACTTCACTTAAATATATTCCGTATATGGGGGTCTCTTCGATCGTATCGTACATCGTTCTTTTTTCTTATGGAATTTATCTTAATGTAAATGGAGTTATTTCTGTTGGAGAATTTGTTTCAATGCAGGGACTAATTTTCCTTTTACAAGATCCTTTAATGGAGCTTGGTTTTATTATTTCTGAGTGGAGAAAGTCCGCCACTTCACTTAAGAGACTAAGTGAAATCTATGTCCATGAAAATGAGGACTTTCTTAATGATGAGAAGAATGTCTATACACTAGAGCAAGAGCACCATGTCTACGAAATTAAAGATCTAAATTTCTCTTACAATAGTGAACGCCAAATTATATCCGACTTCTCCCTTTCTATAAGTTCAGGAAATAGAATAGGAATAACTGGTAAAATAGGTAGTGGGAAATCTACACTTATTGATATTCTCAGTGGTCTTCAAAGAAACTTTAAAGGTGAGGTCCTCTTTTTCGGCAAAGAATTTAAGCACTACGATCACTTGTCTCTAAGAGAGTTAATTGTGACTGTTCATCAGAAGTCTTTTCTCTTTGCAGACTCGATTAAAAAAAATGTGGCGATGGATCAAGATCTTACTGATGATGAAGTTTGGCAGTATTTAAAAATTGCAGGTCTTGATAAAGATGTCCGTGCCCTTGATGATGGACTTGAAACAGGTTTAGGGGAATGGGGTATTAATCTCTCTGGCGGACAAAAACAACGACTTACTCTTGCCCGAGCACTAGCAAAGAAGCCTAAAATTTTACTTATTGATGATGGACTCTCTGCTGTGGATACAGTCACAGAGGAGTTAATCCTTAATAACTTAATTGAAAATTTAAAAGATACGACAATAATTTGGGTTGCTCATCGAAGATCAACTCTTAAGCATTGTGATGTTATCATTGATATGGATGAGCTATGAGTACAAAGAAATACCTTGCTGTTGATGATCAGGATGAGAGTGTCGTAAAGAAGAAACAATACACAGCTCTTAATTCATTCTTATTCTTATATTCGTTTACTAAGGGAGAGAGAAAGAAGCTTGCTATCTCAATCGCACTCCTAATCGCTTTTTCAAGTGTGGCCATGTATTCTGGGCATGCGATGGGTGTTTTAGTAGGTGATGGATTAGCTAAAAAGAATTGGGACCTTTCTCTTCGTTTTGCCGTAATTGTTATAATTAGTGAATTACTCTCACTTACTTTTAATTATTTTGGGAGAAAGATACTTGTTAATAGCTCTGGTCGAGTTATTCTGACGATTCGTGAGGCGCTGTTCAAAAAACTTCCAAAGCTTCCTATGACATTCTATGATCGTTGGCCGCGCGGTCGTGTTGTGACAAGGCTTACTCATGATGTTGAGGGTGTGGAGTCATTCTTTTCAGGATCTCTAGGGCGTGTTTTAAATTCAGGATTTTTAGCCGTTAGTAGTATGGTTGCGATGTTGCTAACTGATACATACTTAGGATCAATTTTAATAATTTCAATGCTTCCGGCCATTGCTCTTGTTTACTTTACTCGTAATTATGTAGATTCCCTTAATCGAACAATGAGTAAGTACTCGTCTCAAATTAACTCAAAACTTAGTGAGTTTATTGATGGTCTTTACGTGATACGTTCATTCGGGCTAGAAGGATGGAGTTATAATATCTTTAAAGATACTGTTGCAAAGCATGTTAATGCAACTTTAAAGTCAAATCGTTTCTATAGTTTTACAAACCCAATGATCTCTTTTTTATGTGGACTGCCTCTCATTCTCCTTGTTTATTTTGGAGGGGACCTTGTTTTAGAGGGGAAGATGAGTCTCGCGCTCTTTGTTGCCTTTTTAAGATATAGTGAAAGGTTCTTTAATCCTGTGATGATGCTCTTTAGAGAGGTTCATGTTATTTTACAGGCCTTTACTTCTGCTCAACGAGTTGCCAATTTCTTAAGAGAAGAAGACGAAGATAGCTACTTTAAAAGAGACGCTGTCTATAAAGGACATGCCATTAAGGGTGATATTGAATTTAAAAATGTTTGGATGAGCTATAGTGAAGACGATTGGTCTCTACGTGATGTTTCGTTTAAAGTAAATCAAGGCCAAAAAATTGGTATCGTTGGAACGACAGGTAGTGGAAAATCTACGACCATTTCAGTGCTGGCAAGACTCTATGATTTTCAAAAAGGTGAAGTTTTAATTGATGGTAAGTCATTAAAGGATTGGGATATTGATAATATCAGAGAACAGATCGGACTTGTTTCTCAGGATGTTATTTTATTTCAAGGCTCTCTTCGTGATAATTTAACAGTTGATCCTTCAATCTCCGATGAGAAAATTCTTGAAATCGCTTCATTGACTGGACTTAAGACTGTAATGGATAAGGCCTCTATCACGCTTGATTCTTTTGTTAATGATGGGGGAGTCAATTTAAGTGCAGGTGAGAAGCAAGTCATTTCCCTGACTCGTATTTGTCTTCTCAATCCACATATTCTTATTCTTGATGAAGCAACTGCGAATGTTGATCCTTATTATGAACAAATTCTACATGAGGGGATTGAGAAAGTGATGGAAGGTAAAACGTCTTTCATCATCGCTCACCGCCTGGAAACCATAAAAGAATGTGATAGCTTATTAGTCTTTGATAAAGGCGAACTTGTTGAACATGGGGCCCCTGAAGAACTGATTGCTTCGCAGGGAATCTTTTATGGGCTAAGTAAGGCTTCCCATAAATCAGTTACTCAGTAATTGAATTCTCGCGGGGCTGTCCGCGAGAATTATTTAATTATTTCCAAAGCGAAGTTGCCAGTAATAATCCATGAGTCATATTTACTTTTATCGGATGAACTTTTTCTACTTTCAGTGACTGCATGAATCCCAGAACTAGCGCGAGATTTGTAACATCGGTCTTTGCGAAGTCTCCACCAATCTCCTTGTCATTTAACTTCGCTCTTTTTAGGAGTGTTTGAAGTAAGACTTGTTGATCGTATTCGTTATTAATCCCAGTTTGCTTACGAACACTATAGTAGTGCACGCCACCAACTCCTAGCACTGTGTAGTCAGTAAGATCTCCTAGAAGTTCCTTTGCGTCTTTGTTGGCGTAATTTCTTGCGAGATTCATCGCTTCAATGGCGCCGTCTTTTTGTAGTGGGTTCGGTCCTGTTTTTTTATCCCCATTTCTCATTTCAAGATAGCTGTTTTTAAAACTTACTGATGCCATCTTGCCAAGATAAATAACCGGTTGAGTTTTTGTATCTTTATAAGACTTGATAATCTGCATACTACCACCACCAATATCCCAGACCGCAACTGGTTTATCACCAATAAGATTTTGAGTCTTTGCAATATTTAAGGCCGAGTGATACGCAAAAAGAGCTTCTTGTTTTTGAGAAATAATCATGACTTTGAAGTCAATATTTTTCAGGATTTCATCAAGAGTTTCTTTTGCATTGCTTGCTGTTCGAAAGGCAGAAGTCGCAACAGCTGAGAGCTTTGATGCTCCTTGTTTTGTTGCCAGATAATTTAGTTCATTAAGAACTGATATGGCCTTCTTTGTAATTTCTGTACTGAATGTATTATCTTTGCTTCTTTGAAGGTCCTCTTTGAAATCAACTGAGCGCTGGGCTTCATAGATAAGGTTAGTGATAACCTGCTTACAAACGTCCACTCGTGCAACTAGAAGTTTTGTACTTCCTGAACCGATGTCAATAGCTCCACGCACTTCACTACAGCTATCATTTGAAGTTGTTGAGTTCGAATTTGTTCCTACTCCCGAACATGACGACAGTAGGATGATGAACGCGACTAATATTCTAGCGGTAAAAGAATGCTTGGCCTCTGATATTTTCAATGATTTTCCTTTCAACCTTTTTCTTTGCAAGGTTCTTGTCTTTTGATTTTTGGTATTCGCTATACATCTTCTTAATGCTAAGGCCTAGAGACTTTGCAAGAAGAGGTGGTACAGCATTTCCAATTTGTCTCCACTGCGCACTTAGTGGGCCAGTAAAGATGAAATCATTAGGGAAGCTTTGAATTTTTGCAGCTTCTCTTTGAGTAAGATATCTATTTTCAACTGGGTGATAGTAACTATGTCGATGAGTCATAATTGTAGGAGAAACACTCTTGCGATCGAGTCGTTGATATTTTGTTTGTCTCAGTCTTCCTTCGCGAATTGTCTTCCAATCAACACCAAGTTTTAGAGATTTTGTTAGAAACTTCTTCTCATCTTTTTCGTAACGAATACCGTGGCCCTCTGGAATTCTTTGAATTCTTTTAAGGTCAATTTTAGATTTAATTTGGCATTGTTCGATATCATGATTGTGAAAGTTACCATTCTTATCGGCAAGATCTTTAAGTGCATCACCAACAGTAACTGGAGCACGGTATGTCTTTGCCATTATTGTATCGTGGGTTTTCTTTGGGAATATAATCTTTTCATTAACTCGTGAACCAATAAAGATGGTTCTTCTTCTCTTCTCAGGAACTCCATACTGCTCAGCACTCATGACCTGAACATCCATATTGTAACCAAGGTCGCCAAATTTTTTGAAGATTGCACGAAGAGTTTTTTCGTTCTTCTTAGCAAGAAGGCCCGTTACATTTTCAACAATAACAAATTCAGGTTGTGTGTGTTTCACTATTCTCACGAATTCAAGAAAGAGCCTATTTCTATCATCTTCAGGATTACCTGGGCCTACAGTAGAAAAACCTTGGCATGGAGGACCACCTACAACGAGGTTAATATCCTTGCCATCAAGAAGTTTCGTAATTTCTTTATTTGTAAGTTTTGTAATATCGCCGCAGTAAGATTTTGCGTGCTTGTGATTTTTTTCAAATGTATTGATTGCGTGTTGATTGAAATCTACACCAAGTGCACATTCTAGGCCTGCTAGTTCAAGACCACATGATAGCCCACCGGCGCCACTGAAGACGTCGATAAATCTTAGCTTTCCATTTCTACTCATTATCTTCCCTGTTTTTCGAAGTTCTTGATAATATTATGGTTTTAACCGCTTATAAGTGTCAAGAATTATGCTACATATTTAGTCGCGTTAATTTCTGTTTGCATAGGGTCAATTGAATATTTTCCGTGCGAATCTTTGATTATGACGCCGTCAAAGAAATCATTTCTAAATATTCCAGAATTTGCAGCAATGATTATCAAACGTTTCTTAGTCCTTGCTTCATAGTCTAAGATATTCATGACGCGCTTTAGTGTGAACTCATTGATGGAATGTGGTGCAATTTCCATAAATAAAGTACGATTAGGACAATGTAATAATGCCTTTACTAAAGAGAAGAGAAAAAGGTTTTCTTGCGTGTGGTATTTTAACTTGTCGATTTTTTCAATTTTATTACTTATGAGATCATATAGATGCATACAATCCTTATTCTTAAAGAGGTTCTTAATATCCTGATCAAAAAAGTCTAGTGTGTGCTCGCAGAGTATATAATCTTGTACTGATGTATCTTCGTATTTTGCGCTGTCGACATTCGAGATGAAAGAGAAATTACTTGAGTTGCGATTACCCGATAGCTTCAGCAGGGTAATTAAAGTGTTTACATAATTTTTTGAAGAATGGCTTTTGAAGTTATAGATTCCACCATTTTTAAGTACCGCATACTTATTTTTCATTCATCTCTCCTCGATAACTTTTTTTCGGTTATTTTTTATAAATCTAAAGTAGTGAAAAATTCTCCAGCATTTGTAACTTATTGGTTTTTAAATATAATGTTATTAATGAATAAAAAAACTGGTCAAATCTATATTGTTGGCATGGATGGTGGAATAGATTCTGCTGTTGCTGCATATCTGTTGAAAAAACAGGGACACTCACCAATAGGAGTGGCCGTAACATATCACGAGGATGATGGGGATTTTAAGGAGCTCATCTCTCCATTTTTGCCAGATGAGCTTGATCGCATTAAGCAACTTTGTCAGATTTTGGAAATTCCCTTCTATGCGACAAATGCTTCGGAATTATATTTTGAAGAAGTCGTTGAAAAGACCGTTAGTGCCAGATTAACAGGTAATTCATTTGTTCCTAATGTTGGTAAGGTCAGTGTTATTCTAAAGACATTGATCTCTAAGATGACAGGACTTTCGGCCGTTAAGGTCTCGACTGGGCACTATGCTAAAGTTTTGAGAAACCAAACCACTGGACAGCTCAATGTTTACGTTGCAAACGACATTGCTGAAGATGATAGCTTTTATATATCTTCACTTTCTAGTGAAGTTTTGGAAAATATATACTTTCCACTTTCAGAATTAAAAGAGGAAGAAGTTCTAAAAATATCTAAACTTATCCCTTTTGATTTTAAACTTGATAAAAAACAGAGAAGGCTAGATCGTCATAATTTTATGAATAGTGAGGGACTAGCAAAGTTCGTTGAGAAATATTCAGCAACAAGTCTTCGTAAAGAAGGCCAGGTTTACAATTTCTTTGATGGATCAACGATTGGTGAACATTTGGGAATCCATCAGTTCTTCAGAGGACAAAAAAAGATTCCACTCAAATCCAAAGCACAAATAGATAAGGAGCTTGTTGTATCAAGGATTGTACCGGCAAATGGAATGATCTTTTTAGATAAAGAGTCGAGACTATATTTCACTCATCTCTACGTTTCAAATTTTATTTGTGACAAAAATCTCAATCGCTCTGTGCCGATGATTGCAAATATTATGCTTGGAGCAAGAAAGCAAATGCATTCATGCGAAGTGTTTTTTAAAAATAATGGGACTCTCTTCATCAAATTAAAAGAAGAGCTCAAGGATTTTATCTCTCGTGGAGCTTACATTGTTCTTTATAATAAGATCGGAGTTGGCGCTCGTGTTATCGGCGGAGGAATCGTTCGTTATAGTGCATTCTATGATGAAAATGAAGAACTTGCGCAATATCCTAAGACAAAGGACCAAGAAGATAATGAAGAAGATAAGAATAAGCAGAAGAAAAAGGATTTAGGGTTTTGATAGTAAGTAAAATTTTTTCAACAATTATTCTCTGTCAACTATCTTTCGGTTTTGCACTTCGAGATTATGATCAGTCTCCAAGAAATTTTAGTCATCTTGCGCAGGCCATATCACGCTACGACAAAGATGAACTCGTAGGAACACTAAGAAACTTCATCAAAGAGACACGACCAACTCGAATTGTAGGTAGTGAAGGTCATCACAAAGCTTCACAGTTTATTATTGATTTCATAAAGAAGCACACTGACGATAAGAATAGTTTGGTTGTAATAGATGACTTTACTCCAAATATTGATCGTGCAATCAAAATGTATCAAGATGATTTAAAAACGGTACAAAATGCTGGTGATAATGTTAATAAGGCTGAACTCGCGAAGTGGGTTAACTTTACAAACTCTCGTGTTGCTCATCTTGAAAAACTAAGAACTCAGAAAGGAAAAAATATTGTTTGGGAAAAGCGTGGCTCTAAATTTCCAAATGATGTCATCGTTATCGGTGCTCACTACGATACGATTGCCTATGATAAGAAAACTCTGTCTGTTCTTCCTGAAGTAGCACAGCCGGGAGCCGATAATAATGGCTCAGGTGTCGTGATGGGTCTTGGATTAATTCAATTACTCTCTGAATTAAAAATTGAAAAAACTGTTCGTGTTGTTTTTTTTGATTTTCAAGAATTTGGCTTTTTAGGATCTTGGGATTATGCAAAGAAGCTAAGTGATGAAGTTAGTAAAGGCCTAAAACTTTATTCTTATGTAAATCTTCTAATGCTTGGTCATGACTCAAAAATTCATGACAAGTCTGAACGTTATGGAAATATGAATCTCTACATAAGTGAGGCAGATACTTCGCTTTATGACCGCGAGAGAAAAATTGCAAATGAGGCCTTGGCCCTTGGTGGAAATGCGCTTGGAAGTGTTAAGTTTGACGTAAAGGCCACTGAGTTTAAAAACGGAGATGTCACTTCATTTAAAGAGTTTGATCTTCCTGGCATTACATTTACTCAGGACTGGGAAAATGATTTCAACGGGAAGCGTATTCACACGTCAAGTGACTTTGTTGAGACCCTTAATTTCAAAACTTTCTATGATTCTTTCCGCTTTATTGGTCAATTTATCAGTAGTTGGGCCCTAAATCTTAGTAAATAGTATCCGTACTATTCACTTCTTGTTCCCTTTTTGTTAGATTCTGGCCATGACTATAGGTAATGGCAAAACAGTAATCGTTGGTATGTCTGGAGGGGTTGACTCTTCAGTGAGCGCTCTTGTTCTCAAGGAACAAGGATACAATGTTATTGGTATGTTCATGAAAAACTGGGAAGAAGAAGACGAGTTTGGTGTATGTCAGGCCTCGAAAGAGTACGAGGACGTCATCAAAGTTTGTGAGAAGCTTGATATCCCATACTATAGTGTGGATTTCGTTAAAGAGTATCGCGACAATGTTTTTGCTAACTTTGTTGAAGAATACAAACAAGGCTTTACCCCAAATCCAGATATTCTTTGTAATCGTGAAATCAAATTTAAAGTCTTCTTTAATAAGGCGATGGAGCTAGGAGCTGACTACCTGGCAACTGGGCATTACTGTCAAAACATCAATATTGATGGTGTTCAAAACCTTGTGAAGGGTAATGATGCTAATAAGGATCAGACTTACTTTCTTTATACAATCAAATCAGAAATTCTAAATAAGGTTTTATTCCCAATTGGTGATATGCCAAAAAGTGAAGTTCGCGCTCTGGCAAAGAAATACGATCTTGCTACTCATGACAAGAAAGACAGCACGGGAATTTGTTTTATTGGTGAGAGAAACTTTAAGCAATTTCTTTCAAACTATATTCAGCTTAAGCCTGGTCCTTTTGAAAACCTTGCTGGAGAAGTAGTAGGAGAGCACGGTGGTGCTGCTTATTATACCAATGGACAGCGAAAGGGTTTAGGCCTTGGTGGTCCAGGAGAGCCTTGGTTCGTTGTTGGTAAGGATATTGACCGCAATGTTGTGATCGTTGAAAGAGGGGATAATCACCCAGCTCTTTACTGTGATGACTTAACTGCGACTGAGCTTTCGTGGGTTGATTCTTCGCTAATTCCTGTTGTTGGTCAGAAGCTCTATGCCAAGGTTCGCTATCGTCAGCCAGATCAGGAATGCACGGTTATTTCAATTGATGAAAAGCATATTAAAGTCGAATTTTCTGTTCCTCAAAGGGCCGTGACAAAGAGACAGTCAGTTGTTTTCTACGATAAGAAGAATGGTCATGATATTTGTCTTGGGGGAGCGATCATCGAAAACCCTGGTCCTTCTTACTACGAGATGGGCAAGGACGTTACCAATATTTAGGATCGTTGAAGTCGATCTTATTTGGATCCTCTTTTTTTCTTTCGGTATTTTTTAATTCATAAGATAGACAGTCTTCACCACTTTCACGCTTGACGAGAACGGCCGGTATTTGAGCAGATTTAATGCCATAAACGGAGCAGCCGCGTGGTGCGTACTTGTCCCAAGTATTAATGTAGTGCTTGCATTTGATACAGTTGATATGGGCCATCTTTGTCTTCCTTGAGTCTTCTCATACCCCTCTAAAATAAGTCTAGCATAAATTTAATTGCTTTAAACCATGGGAAATATTGTATTTTTTATATGTATAGGTTCAGAATTTGTGACTAATTTTTAGTCGACACTTTTTTCTCAAATTTTTGGGTACTTACGGATTATTAATTAGTTAGCTTAATAAGATATTGGCATTGATTGTGCACTGTGTATATTGAGTTTTTAATGAACTTAATCCATTAATAATTTTTTAAACAAAAGGTTGAGATGAACATCGAAAATGAACAACAAAACAATGACGTTTTAGTGATGTTTCCTGCGAGCAAAAATTTTGTTCCGCCGGTGACGAGGCCCACGCCATTAACAGAACTAATCGATGAGATCTCAGGAATTGAAAAGAATCTTGAAAGAAGAAAATCCATTGAAGTGCCAGATGAAATTAAGACACTCAGTGAAGTGACCCATGCTTTTGAGACCCGCCTAAGAATGCTTGAAGATATTAGTGACAGAATAAAATTCTACGTCGATGATCTTGATACGGAGCTTCTTAAAAAATAATTGCCAAAAGGTTTTCACCATTTTATTATTCATATCCCCCTAAGAGTTAAACATGATTTAGCTCTTAAACCGATCTAGGTACCCAGGGCGTTGTTTTGGGTGCAGGATTTGGTCTTTTAAGTGATGAATGCCTGGGTGGTGAAATTGGTAGACACGCACGCTTGAGGGGCGTGTGACTTCGGTCGTGCTGGTTCAAGTCCAGTCCCAGGCACCATTTTAAAGCTATTCGAACCGATAAGGTTACAAAAGTTTCAATTTTTAAAAAAGCCTTCCTGATTGGAAGGCTTTTTTGTTTCTTGGACCTGATTTTCAGGCATTAAGATTTTCAAGTACCCGTCAATGGTGTTAAATGGACGTTCAAAGAGAAGCTAGCAGTTTATATCTATAAGCTTTCTCTTTTCTTAAAAATACCAATTTTCATCGAGGTCAATTTTAGGTCGTCTCCAAACAATCTCATATTCCTCAGATGTAGTATTTGATTTGACAACTGTCTCCCAGAACGCACCAATTTATTTTCTAAATTTATCACATTAAATGTTCTGATGATTTGGTGTTAGAAAACTAACACTCCATGTAGTTTTTTCAACTAATAAAATTAAAGTCATTAATAATGATTAAATAAGACAATATTTGATGAGTGGAGACTATGTTAAAGCGTGAAAGGTCTAAGTTAATAGGATCCTATACCATTACTTGATCTTCTTGTTAGAGCAGAATGATGTAAGCACTGGAGTGAGAATGAAAAAAGTATTTATTTTGTTTTTAGGAATAATATCACTTTCGACAAATGCAAAATATGCAGATGTCGGACCACGGATTGATGGCTTCTTGCAAAGGGTGGAACCTCTAAAAATTAAAGAAGTATCTAAGAGTGTAGACTATCTAAACCTGTTAGGGACAGCAAATTGCTTTATTGAAACACACGATAATAATATTTTAGATCAAAGAGTAAATTTCACAGTTGATGATATTGATCATAATGGAAAGTTAGTTATTGAAAGTTCTAGTCGTTCATTTGAAGCTAGTTTTATGAATAATGAAAATGGTGGACTCGATATAAAGATTAGCTCTGGTAGAAAAAGAGGTGCGAGAAGTTATGTCGACTTAAGCATTAAGAGTTTAGATGGGCTTCATATCCGTTTAGATGGTGGATCACATGGAAACCTCTTAACGGGACATCGAAAATTGCATTTTCGTTGCCAATAGTTAGTTATTTATCTAATTGCTAGTAAAGAATAGATTCGGCGAGTGTTCGGTTGTTGTTGGCCTTCTTTTCGCTAGCACCATTTTAATAATCTATTAATATACTTTTCTTTATTGTGCGCATTTCTCTGTTTTTACAATAGAAAAGAAAACGATTTGAAAAGGAAGAATAACTCAATTGCTAAGTAGTAGGGGGAATGGATTTTTAATTAAGTTATTGAAAAATTATGTTCTAGTCGAAGCCTTAAGCAAGAAAGAGAAACGGTAGTGAACTCTGTTCACTACCAATTCAAATTTATTTTTGACTGGCCAAAACAGTAAGAACTTTAAAAGTTTCGTCTGATAATAAGTTCTTATTTTCTTCCCATAACTTTCTTGCATCTTCCACTGTCGAATCTGCTCCTAAGGAAGCTTTTACTTCTGAGAATACAATATTTACTTCTTCAACTTCTGTATTATAAATTTCAACTTCTTCATAACTAAGTCCAAACTCAGAAGCTTTATCATGATCAATTTCTACGAATTCAAAATTTGCGGTATCACTATCTAAAAGAACAAGTCCAATTACTCCAAAAAATGCTAGGACTATATTACAATGTCCGTGATCACATGTAGATGCACTAAGTGTCCCTAAAACTCCGAAACCTAGAGACCCTAAACCGGCTAAGGCTATCCCTGAAGCAGCTGGTGCACCAGCGATTGCAGCGATACCGGCTACAGCAGCACGACTATTTTGAATTGGCATAATTGTTAATAAACAAGACAAAGTTATAAGCTTTAGATATTTCATGTTTCCTCCTAAATTTGGTTTTGGTCTTATATAATATGATGGGATTTTGTTCAACGCGGTGTGTATATTTTTCTCAGGGCCCTTCAAAGTGTTCTAAATGATGCCTTAGTAATATTCTTAGTTCTAGTGAGCTATTTCAATGCTTGATAAGCATCAATTATTCCATTGGAAACGGAGAGTCCTTCTAGAGACTTTACTTTTTGGCATGTATTGATAAGTCTTTCTCTCATGCTCCAGCGTGCATCTTTGCCATGATGGGTGAGAATAAGTGCTGCGACGCCGGCCGCGATAGGAGTGGAGAAGCTCGTTCCACTAGAATATCCATAATTATTTTCTGGATGAGTTGTTAAGATTTGTTCTCCTGGAGCGAAGATGTGGACAGAGTCTTTGTTGTAACTAGATGACTTCGCTTTATTACCGTTCATATCACTAGAGCCGACGATAATAATATTATCAAATTCTTCTTCATATGATTCAGGATATCTTTTCGTTGAGCTTACGCTTCCAGTATTTCCAGCGGAGGCAAATAGAATTATGCCTTGGTCGTTTAACTCTTTTAGAATATTTTTAAAATCACTCGATGTTACATTTAGCCTTGCTGAAAAATTGATAATATCAGCTTTTCTCTTAATAGCATATTTAAAGGCCTCAATGAGGTAGGGAAGTTTGTCCTTTCTTTTGGCCATTGGCTCAGGTCTGACGATTGGAATAATTTTAATTCCCTGAGCTATGCCTTTTATTCCAACACGGTTTTCTTGTCCCGCTGCAATTATTCCTGCGACTGCCGTTCCATGTTTTGTTTGGAAATCATAGTCGCCTAGTAGCTGTCCATTCTTCTTAACCGTGTTATAGCCGTAGTAGTCGTCTACGTAGCCATTCAAATCGTCATCAATACCATTGTCTGGTATTTCACCCTCATTTATTAAAATACTTTCTTTGAGGTCTTCATGATTAATATCAAAGCCAGCATCGATAATTGCTACTTTTGGTCGGTATTGTGTCTCAATTACCTCCCAAGCTTTTTTGATATTTGCGCCTCTATATTGTTTGTTGGAATTTAGATACCACTGGTTATTCTCAAGTGGCTCTTGGCCATGAGAATTTATCGATACTAGAAAGAGTGGTATGAATAAACTTTTGGATCTCATAGCTCTTTATATCGTTTCATAAGATAGTCTCTTAAAATTTTAGAAAAGCCCTTTTTCTTAAGTGTTTTCATGTTTTGATAGCAGTAGCTTCTTAGATCCCATGTTAATGAAAACTTAGCGTCTCCGAGATAGGTCTTGTTCTCTTCAGAGAAGTCCTCTACTGATTTTCCGCAGTCCCTTGAAGTAATGTCCTGAGCTTTTGCAGTTAAATAATTTAGTTGTTCTTCATAAATACTTTTTGTGATTGATTTCTTCGTACCAGGGTCTAACTTTGGTTCTCCTAGTATTTTTTTTGAAAGCGCATTTTTGGCGTCTTTAAAGTGTGGGTACTTTGAAGATTTTATTAATTCTGAAGTTAAAGTTTTAGTGATGCATTTTTCAAATTTTTGATCACCACTACGAGACATTAGCATGCCCTGAAGTTCTATCTTACACTCATTGATCGCAACACTCGAAAGCTTTGATGTCGCCTGTGAGCTCATCAATGCTTTTATGTGACTTAAAACAGGAGTTTTTCCACAATTTAGTTCGCTGTCAAACTCTTCACCTAAGAAAATATAATCACGTATAAAGTCGTATTTTTGTCTGTTGACCTTTTTTAGTAATTCTGGATTTATCCTGTAGGCCACAATACTCTCAGCTGCATCTTCCGATGGCGCTGATGCTCCATAGCCTGATACTATTCTGTTAATATCATAGCGCCAACCATTTGGAGTATCTTGCCATTTCGACATTGCCTGCCACGTACTCGATTCTGGCATATTCATCATATATGATAAATTGTGTGAAAACTCATGAAAAATTGAATAGGCCTTCCCGTCATAATCAAGCTCTTTAAACCATGGGGCGTAGAGGTCTATTGAAGCATTTGCATAAATCATAAATGATTTATAATAACCAATACCGTCTTTAATATGTTTTGCCAGACGCTTGTTATCCCAGATTGGAAGCATGTGCTTGGGGATAAGTCTTGTTGCCGTTATTATTGTATCAAGCTCATTCTCGCCGAGAAGATCTGCATCTTTATTTGCATATGGCGAAACATTCAAGTTAAATGTATTTAAAAGATAAGCTGATTTTACGAGTTGATCTTCATCATTGAATAACTCTGTTAATGCACACTCTATACTCTTACAGTTTTGGGCGTCTCTTATTCTACTTTCAAATTTTTCATGTTTCGAAAGTTTCTTGACGATCTCTTCTTCTACTAGCTTTTTAAAGAGGTCGATAGATGATTGAGCCTCATTTTGAAATACAAAACCAGCGAGACTTAAACTATGCTTGCCTTTACTTTGAATACTTTTAGTTAAGAATTGACCATATGACTGATGCTCATATACTGGCCCTAGGCAATTTGCCTTGTGGACATAGCTAAATGGCGCTGCAAACTCACTCTTTCCAAACGCAAGGGGAGAGAGTGCGAATATTACAAGGATCGATTTTATTAAAGAGTTCATGGATAATTAACAGCAATATATATGCCAATGATTGTTTTGTAATTGTGCGATATTTAATGATTAATTGTATAAAAAATTGACACTTTGTTCATTCTTAGTCGCTTGTTTAGAAATGACGAAAGTAACCGATAAGTTAACAATGTTACTGATGTGGAGACAAAAATGAAAATTAAAATACTATTAATGTTATGCATGCTTTTAGCATCAAGCTGCACTCAAGAAAAATCGAAAACAAATAGAAAAATATCTTCTGTTGGAGCCTTTCAACCAAGTGTTGAGCAAGGTGAAATTTGGGGAGATGAAGAAGTTGCTAGCATGAACCGAGTAGCCGAAATATTTCATGATACTCTTATTGAGGCAACCGGTGACGACAAGATAATGAGACGTGATGCCCATCCAAAGCACCATGGTTGTGTAAGTTCATCATTACAAATTGATAATCATCGTCTACCATCTGACCTGCGAGTGGGACTTTTTGCTGAAAATAAAAAGTATAATGCTGTTGTTAGGCTCTCAAACGGTGATCCTGATTTTAGAAAAGCCGATGGAGAGAAAGATGTAAGAGGTTTTGCAATCAAGCTATACGATGTCCCTTATTCAAATTATTTACAAGAAATTGGTTTTGATGAGGAAGAGCATATTCATGATATTGTTATGATGAATGCAGATAACTTCTTTATTCCAAACCCTAAGGCCTATGAAAAATTTATGAAATCAACTCAAGGGAGATGGGGTGTGTTTTCCTACCTTGTTTTTCATTGGGGCACTCTCAAAAATGTACTAAAGGCCCGTGTACAGGTATCAAACCCTCTTGATATTGATTATTCAACAGCAACTCCTTATAAACTTGGTTCTATGTCAATGAAGATGAAATTCAAATCTTGTAGAGCTAAAAGAGATAGTATACCAAAAGAAGCTTCACACAACTATTTGGGAGAGAGACTTGAAAAGACATTAAAAACAGAAGAAGGTTGTTTTGATATGTATGTTCAGCCAAATCGTGATCGTAAGAAAAATGATATTGAAAATGCTATGGCGGCCTGGGATGAAAAAGAATCTCCTTTTATAAAAGTAGGTAAGTTATCGATTGCTAAGCAAGAAGGTTTTAGAACTGCTGAAGCCATGAAGAGTTGTGAGGATTTAACGTTTAACCCATGGCGAGCGCCAAGTGAAAATAGACCAATGGGTGGTGTTAATCGTATTAGGCTTGAGGTATATTTAAATCAATCAAAATTAAGACATGAATATAATGGAGTAAATTAGTGAGGGGAACGTTTTTTCACGAGGGTAAAGAGATTGTTATCGAAACACAAGGTGAAAGCTGGCACCAGTCAGATTCTATTTCTGGTGTTGTTAACGCAAATGGTGTTTCGGCCGGAAATATTGTTCTAGCACTTATTGATGTTAAAAAATTTAACGGAAAAAAAGATGATGCTTATGAAATTGTTGAGAGCCTTACGCTATCTGGTGCAGAAACAAAATTTGATTTCAAACTAGACGATACGGCCTTTATTTCTGAGAAAAGTAAGTCGCTTTGCCTTTTTGCGGGAAATGAAACAGAAGTTTTTGGAAAAGGGATTTTACTTCTATCTATTAAGCCTCATCGCTATATTTTAGATTTTATTCAAGTTTTTGAAACATTTTTTAGATTTAAACTTAAGACGATAAAATCTAAGAAAAAGGATCTTGAGTTAGTATTTACTCCTCCTGCCAATAAAGATTGGGAGCATATTAAGAAGTTCACAATTACATCAAAAATTGAAGATGGAATTTTTTATACGAATTTCACAGTACTTCTTAGTAAGCTAAGTTTTGAAGGTATGGAGACTAAGGCCATCGAAGAGAAGGTTGTTATAAAAAAAGAGTTTGGCCCAAGAGATTATCTTATCTATGGAGATAGTTTTGACCAAGAAAAAATTCAAGCCTTTTTGACAGAAACTCTAGAAAAGTTCAAATTTAAGTCATTTTAAAATATTCTTATCTTTTAAAAATTTATGTACTTTGTTGATCTCGTCAAAAGAGACAACGAAGTCATGAATTGTGTCAACGAAATGTGGTGAATTAAACTCTGCAACTCGTTGAACGGTCTTTGGTGTACACCAATTATCTTTAGAGGTATAAAGGAAGTCGACCCTCTTATCTTGTAAGAAAGATAGTTCTGCACTATTTTCCTTTTTAAAGTGATCTTTCTCTAGCTTTGCAAGTTTTATACTGTCTTCTAATTCTTGAACCGTGACTTGAGAAGAAGCTTGATAATACTTATCTACGATAGGTTTGATTTTTGTGAGGAAATTAATTCTTTTTGGTTTCTTTACGACCATTTCTGCTAGATTGAGTAGTGCTCTTCCGGCGAAGTTTTCGTCGCCAAAATATGGAAAGATCAAAATCATTTTCTTTATCTCTTTGGAGTCCTTTTTAAAAATTTGAGAAGCGAAATATCCACCTATTGAATGTCCAATGATTATTGGGGGGCTTACTTCTTCTTGTATCTTTTTATGGTAATGTGAGATCACAATATCAAGGTTTGTAAAGTGATTTTCAATTTTAGGCAGAGGAAGTAGTTTGAACTCATAACTTGGAAAGTCATTTTGCAGGATAGTTATCCAATTTTTATAGATGGTCTCAGCACTTGGATTTCCTGGAATGATTAATACTTTCTCTTTCATGAGAGTTATTATATCGTTTCAGTGTTAATTTAAATAGTAAAAGTTGAGGTTCCAATGATTATAGATAAAAATAGTGTGAAAAAATCTGTCGCTCTTGGAGCAATATTGACGGCCCTTGCAATTATTCTTGGGGCTTTTGGTGCACATGCATTGAAAAAAATATTAACTCCGTCCCTGCTCGATACATTTTTAACGGGGAACCGTTATCATATGTTTCATGGTCTAAGTTTTATCGTCGTCTCAATATTAGAACTAATCTTCAGTTTAAATCTAAAAGTTGTTCGTTATTTCTTTTTGGCCGGAATTATTGCTTTTTCTGGTATGTGCTATGTATACGCTCTTACTTCAGTTAAAACTTTCGCGATGATTGTTCCGCTTGGGGGAGTTGCATATATTGTTGGTTGGCTAGTGCTTGCCGTTAAAATTTATAAAAATGAATAAAAAAAAGAGCAACTTATGTTGCTCTTTTTGTATATCTTAGTTGCTTTTGATTTCTTCTTAAGCCGGACTAACTTCAATCCTTTTCATTTTTCCATCACCGATTGAGTTTGTTTTCACTTTCTCATCTCCGCTTAGAAATTCGTGAACTAAACGTCTTTGTGCAGGATTAAGAGGCTTCATAAGAATTGCTTTCTTTGTTTGAAGAACCTTGTCTCTGGCCGTTGCAGCTGTTTTTAAAAGTAGATCATCAGAACTTTTTGAGTCATATGATTTTGCAAAAACCTTTACATTTCTTGGAAGGTCAATTTTGTTGATTAAGTAAGACTTACTTACATACTCAAGTGCTTTTAGAAGTTCAAAGTCATTTTTAGTAAGTAGTTTTTCATCTTGACCCTCAAAAGTGATGTAAACATTATTTTTGAAGGAAACTTTAACTCTAAGTTTAAGTTTCGATACTTTGATTATATCAATAAGAAACGGTAGAAGTAGTTTCTTGTAGATTGCCTTCAATGTTACACGGTACTTACAAGTTCTCTTACCAAAGAAGAAGAATTTACGTCTTCCTTTTTCCAGAACTTCAAACTCAAGAAGAGACTCATCGTTGATTTGGAAGTAGTTAAGTGCATCTTCGATGATTTTAGATGTGTCATCAGTTGAAACGATGAACTCTTTTGTATTCTTTGCTTCTAGTGGTGAGTTTGTAAATGGTCTATCTACAGAAAGCTTGATTCCACTTGGAGTGTTATCAACATAGGTCTTACCTTTTTTCTGGTTCTGGCGAGCTTGTGATTGACCTGGTCCTTTTTCAATAAGTCTTAAAGTCTTGCTATCAATTCTTGGCTTCTTGCAAATATCTGTTGCAAAAGAGTCGTCTTCGATATCCATCTTTGGAATGCTTGAACCAATTAGTTCATTGATTCCATCAAGGTATTCACAGTCTTCGAATGAACAAAAGCTAATCGCTTCTCCATCTTTACCTGCACGCCCAGTTCTTCCAATTCTATGAACGTAGTTTGCCGCATCTTGTGGAAGATCATAATTAACAACTAGGTTTACGTCTTTGATATCAAGCCCTCTGGCCGCAACATCAGTACAAACTAGGATTGTAACTTTCTTTGCGTGAAAGTCTTCCATTAGTTTTGTACGCTTATTTTGTTGAAGACGCCCTGAGATTGGCATTGCCTTAAATTTCATCGCTCCAAGCCACTCAGCTAGAAGGTGAGTTTGGTATTGTGTATTACAAAAAATAATTGCATAAGCATCTTCGTGCTTTCTTAAAATATTGACAAGAAATGGCATTTTCTCGTCACTCTCGATCATAGCAATTTTGTGATCGATATTATCTACGAGGAGTGAGTCCGAGTTTAGTTTTAATTCGACAGGATGTGATCTAAATTTATATGCTGTCGATAGAACATCCATATTTGTTGTTGCTGATACCATGATTAATTGTCTTGTATCAGGAATATCTTTGAGGATTATTTCGATATCTTTTTTGAAACCCATATCAAAAAGTCTGTCGGCCTCATCAAAGACAACTCCTTGTACTTCTGTGATATTTACAATGTTATGACCTAGGATATCGATAAGTCTTCCTGGAGTAGCAACAAGTACGTGTGGGATTTCAGCAAGAGTTTCCTTTTGCTTTTCAATATTTTCTCCACCGATGATACATGAGGTTTTGATTCCAAGGTCTTTTCCAATTTGGTTGAAGACTTTATCTGTTTGCTGCGCTAATTCACGAGTCGGACTTAATACGATATAAAGTCCTTTCATGTCATTATTAAGAATTTTGTTGATAATTGGGATTGCAAAAGAACCTGTTTTTCCACTTCCAGTTTCTGCAAGTGCGAAAATATCAGTACCGCTTAGTACTTTCTCTAGTGTTAGTTCCTGAATGGCCGTTGGGGATTCGAATCCGATGTTTTTTAATGCGTCTATTAGACGTTCGTCTAAGTTATAATCTCTAAATGTTTTATTTTCCATGGCCTTGTTATACTTGATAATTTATACAATGACTAAGTTTAGTTTGATTAAGTGGCGAAAAAAATAATGCGCATAGCATAATGTGTACCTTTTTTTCAATATTTGGAAGTTTGAATGTTAAATATCCTGATTTTGAATCTTTCTGTCTTCATGCTCGCAACGGCGCCTGTGATTGTGAAGTTTTCCTCACTTGCCCCAATAAGTATCTTGTTTTTCCGTTTACTGCTCGTCAGCATTTTACTTCTTCCTTTTGCTGTACGCTCTGGGATACGAATTGATAAAGATGATTTGATTAAGGTTGCACTGGCCAGTTGTTTCCTTTTCTTTCATTTCCTCAGTTGGTTCAGTGGAATTCAAAAAATTCCAGTCGGACTTACCGTTATCATCTATGCAACGAATCCGATCTTTACTGCCTTAATAGGTCATCTTGTTATCCGCGAATACTTTAATAAAAGATTCTTATTCTCTCTTGTGTTTAGTTTTGTTGGCGTTGTTATAGCTTCATTGTCAAAGGCCAATGGTGAAGTAGACTTTGTCGGGGTTTTTCAAATACTCTTAGCGGCGTTGTTCTATTCTTCGTATATGGTTTATTCGAAAAGAAACCGTGCGACAGTGAAGAATTCTACCTATAACTTCTACCTTAACTTTTTTACTTGTATTTTAGGTGGTGGTGCTCTGCTGGTATTAGGACTCTCTAGTTCAGGTGTCGAGCTACTTTCGCTTCCGAGTTTGTATGATTGGCAGGTTTTACTTGCACTCGCCATACTCCCAAGTATTCTTGGACATACACTAATGGTCTACTCTGTCTCGCATTACAATTTAAATATGATTAGTAGTCTCAAGCTTTTTTCTCCTCTCATATCTTCGTATATGGCCTATGTGTTCTTTGGTGAAAGATTCAACGAAAACCTATTACTTGGTTTTTCTTTTGTGGCCATTGGGGTGATTTTTGCATTACCATGGAAGAGAAGAAATATTTAGGGACGACTATGAAATACTCACTATACTTACTTGTTTTACTTTCATTTTTCTCATGTGCTGTTAATCGCGTAATCATCAACAGTGATGGACAAGCTTATACTGATCTTATGGATACAGGTAAGGTAATATCAGGGCTTCCAAATCTCTATATCGAAACCGTTACAGATTCTCGCGAGATGAAGGCAAATATTGGACTCGCCAAAACTGGAACTTTAGGGGACTTTTCTCCGATTGAGACTAGTAGACCTTTTTCTGAAGAAGTTAAGTACGTACTTGAAAAACAATTTTTAAAAAAAGGGTTTCTCATTAGTGCCGCTTCAAAAAATGTATTAAAACTTGATATATCTAAGTTTGAATTAAAAGAGTCACCTCCACGAACTGTGCCTGAAAGATCTTATTGCTATCTAGGCGCAACAGTTAATTTCTATTCAGTTGATGAGCAAAGAGACGTTCTTATAAGTAAGGTTAATATTGAACTATCATCTCCAGAAAGTTTTGATGCAACTAAATATCTCGATAAAACATTTGTGACTTGTCTGGCCCAGCTTGTTTCAAAATTAGCTATAGACCCAAAAGTTCAAGAAGTCTTAAGATTTAGTTATAAATAAGACCTTCTCTCTAATATTGTCTAGAACCTGCTTTGAGAATTGCAGAGAATCCTTCTTTACACCAGGATGAACTCTAAGAGAGAAACTCATCCTGTCATTCAATGTCATAATAACAAAGCTGATAGGGAAGTTGATAGAACCTGGGGTTGCAAAGAACCAAGCGTCGTCTTTTTCGGCGTTATCAAGATGGGTATAGTTGTCGTCAGTGTACCACTTACCAACATTAGAAATAGAACCAAGCCAAAATTTTGTTTGAGAAGCCTTCAGAGAGAGTTTCTTCATATAGTTATAGCCTGTTAAAATCCCGATGTGATGAACCCACCATAATCCTAGATACTTAAAAGATTTTAGCTCTTCTCTAATATTTTGCTGTATTTCCTCAATCGATATATCTTTATAGACATTAAGTGCAATGAATGATGAGTGATTTGCGTAATTATTATCCTTTTGAACCATTCCTCGAACATTTACTGGAAACAGCCAGGTATGGGTGTCACTCTCGTTTTCGAGTGAAGGAAATATTTCATTGGTTATAAGCTTCGTTAGGATGGCGTTTTCGGAAACTTTATTCATTTCACAGTATTGATTAAATGCCAGAGTTTCATTCTTACTTAATGTGAGACGAGAATATTCGAAGATATCTTCAATTCTTTGAATATTTCTCTCTTTCCAAATCGAGTTAGAAATTGGAGAGACTTTCAAATTAGAGAGAGTCAGTTTTACAGTATCTATAAAACTAAATTTCTTGATATAGTCCATTTTCCTCGGGGTACAGTTTTGCTGGCCGAATTTTTCCATGTAGAAAGGGATAGAGCTTGTTCCATCCATGATCGCATGGGAGAATGAATACCTCTCTTCTTTATTTGCACTTCTTCTCACAAAGGCAATGAGATCATTTTCTCCTCTTTCTTTGAGTATCTTGTACCAAAGACCGAGCCAATCTCGAGATTGATACCTTTTATTAAGTAGAAGCTTTAAAAGCATTATAGGAATGCTCCTTCAAATCGAAATGAACTTTTTGGCAGAATTCCTTTTTCTTCTTCGGGATGAATTTCAAAAAGGTGACCATTTGTTGTAAAGGCGATTCCTTGCCTTAGCATCGAGACATCTTCTTCTTTAGTTTCTTGAACGTAATTTATAATATGAATTTCTCTTAGTAGGCCAGAGCGTTTGATCCATTTCCAAATAGATTCGATGACCATATCACGATCGTCTTTTTCTAGAGCTTTCGCAAAAGTGAGGTAAGTCAGTTCGAGCGTCGATAGCTCTCCATCTGATCCCGGTGTTGGGCGACCGAGTAGCTTCAGTAATTTTGTTGCTTGAAGTTTAGTACCTTTAAGATTTTGTACTTTAAGTCTTCTTGTTATATTTTTAGTAACTGGTCTAGCAATTGCGATGAGATTTCCTTGAGAAAAAACACCGAGATTATTAAATGTCGCATGCTTTTTTGTCAGTGTCTCATGTGTATATTTCGTATCTTCACTTAGAAATTTAGTTCCATTTTGTTTGTTGTAAAAACTTTGGAATTCTTCGGTTGATATTTCTTTGGTGTAGAATTTGTCATTCGGGAAAAGTCCTGTATTGATATGACTTTTAACGTAATATGTTCCTAGGTGACGGTAAGTAATTCCTCTACCACTTTTTGTGAGCGAGTTTATTGCGGCATCATTATTTGCTAAAATAGCCGTGTATGCACTCTTACATGCTAGTGATGGTTCTAATCTTGGTAGAGCACTTACTAGTCGCGGAAAGAATTGTCTCCACTGAACTCGAGCCTTCCTTCCTGCATTGTGCGAGATTCTAAGGTCGCAGAAATAAGCAAGCGGTGTGCTCTCGTTTTCTAGTTGGCGCATATGCCTAAGTACCGAACCCATTCCACCAATTGATAAATCATCGTTTAAGAAAAGAAACGTCCAATAGGTATCTGTGGTGAGGCGATAAAGATCAAAAAAGTTTGGATCACGCGCAAAAGAAATAGATTCCTCTTTTGTCTGCATTGATTCATTTTTATAGAACTTTAAAATGGCCTCATTGTCTGCTTCTGTGGCCATTCTGATGTGCGAGAATTCTTCTAGGATTTTATGTAAGTCTTCGTACTGTTGCATATTGGTCCTATAAAATCTTAATGGTAAATAACTCTCTTTTCTTTTGAACGACCCTTGATAAGTCTTTTATAAAGGAAAGATAACTGTGTTACCCAAGCTAGGTGTGCCATTTTTACAGAACCAACTTCGATCACTTCGTCATCTGGCTCAATCATTCCAGGCATCATCTTTGTGTATCCTTTAAAGATACGTTTAGGTTTTACTACAGAGTAAATCTCTCCAAGTTTTGCCTTCTTACTCGAGTAGGCAAATATAAAATGACTTCTCTTCATACGACAAACTTCTTTATAAAGTTTAGTCCAAAAACGAACAGCTAATGTTTTTGATCTCTGGCTTCGACATAACCAAAGGCCAGTGATTTCAAACATTGATTCTTTATATTTTGGAAAACTCTCTGCAAGAACTGACATTCCTTCATCAGGAAGACTGTCAATAACTCTTGAATGTTCAGCAGGGGCCAATACGAAGCCACCGCAGATATTTCCACGCTGATTTAACACAGCAAATGTTTTTGAGTTTTGTAAAAAGTGGATTGGAAAGCGTACCCCAATGTTGCGATATGCTAATTCCGAAAATACGCGTAGCTCTTGCGCATCTTCAAGTTTGATGAATGATGTATTCTTGATTCTTTTAAACTTCAAAGTGGTGAGTCGCGTGTACGCACCGAGTTCAATTACTCTTGAAATCATATCTCTTCCCCTTCGCTTTTGAATTTCTTCTAAGCTCGGGCATTATAGCGATTTATTTTTCACTATTGCAAATTTTGAATTTATTACATTAATCAATAAATCTATAATCTTTTTTTTTAAGTTATTGAAACTATAGGAATTGTGGGTAAGTTTCTTACAAAGTCTTAATTCTTGTTTGACGTAAAACTAATAATTGCGTCAATATTTTTAATAGAAGGTGACTTTCTGACCCTAAGTGGAAAATGTTTAATTGAGTCGAAGTCTCAGCTTTTTACTTTTTATGAATGCATAATGTGTTAAAATTTAAACTAACCTTATTAAAAGGAAGTGTGTGGTTTCCATTAACAATTCACGTGGCTCGGCCATCATTCAAGTTTTATTTGCAGCTTCTATTGTTGGTGCATTAGGTCTTTTTGTATTTAAGTCGGGTGCATTGCAAAATGTATTGCAAAGACAAGTTAAGGTTGATGAATACATCCTGCAAACTCAAAACGAGATAAGTAGTCTACTGGCCAGCGCAAAGACTTGTAATGATTCTTTGAGCACTAGTTTTTCTGCTATTGGTCCTTATACTGACGGTTATGTTATCGACAAGGGCTCAAGGCTAAGAGTTCAAAAAATTGTACCTGGTCCAAGAATTGGTCGAGAACAAAATATTGATGTTTTTTTTGATTTCTATGTAACAGAAACAAAGAGTACAAGAACACTAAAGAAGACATTTCCTCTGATTTATTATTTTTCTACATCTGATACTGGAGCTGAAGTAGAGAATTGTGTTAGCTTTAAGGCCGAAAGTATATCTTCTGGTCAATCTCAAAATTGTGAACTCAGTGGTGGTTTATTTAATTCTTCAATTGGTAGATGTGATTATTCAAGTTTTCAAGAAACAGAGTTTACAGAGCTTATTAAAGATGCTGCTTGTAAAATTATTGGAAGTGAATTTGCTGGAACTTTCTGTAATGGCGTGAATATTGCTGGAGTGGTTTCTACTTCTCATATCACATCCTCATCATTAGACCTTCAAGGAACTTTTAGAACAGGACTTGAAAACTTTAGCTGCTCTGGGATTCAGGTCGCTCGTGGTTTTAAAGCAGACGGAACTCTGGACTGTGCCGATGTCGTTTGTCCTACTCTTAGTACATCCACATATCTTGCTGTTGAGATCGGTGGTGAAATTAAGTGTCAATGTCAAAGAGATAAAACTTTAGAGAAACCTTCCTTTGCTTGTGGTGATACTGATCCACAATCTTGTGTTGACTATCAGGTTAATGATGGCTGTGGGCTTGGAAATTTATGCACAATTAAACGCGGAAAGTTTCCCACTTGCCCTGGTGTTGCTGCATGTGGTGAAACCATTACAAACTCTTGCGGCGAGGTCTGCTCCCAAGGGGCTGCTTGCGGCACGTGTACTGACACAAGCTGGACAGAAGATCCAAGCACTGTTTGCATGGGGGATGTATTTACGCAAGTGAGTAACTGTGGCTCTACTCGAAGCGCTGTCGGGACAAAAGATTGCTCATCTTCTCCTCCAGATAGTTCCCTCCTTTGTCCAGCAGTGAAACCTTATTGTAATAAAGCATATCAAGAGTGTAAGTGTGGTAGATGGGTGTGTTCTGATTATAGGACTTTCGAATGTTAGGAAATAATTATAAACGAAATGGTGGGTTTACATTAATCGAGCTGTCTTTGAGTTTAGGGCTTGTTGGAATAATTTTACTCGGTGTTAATCATCTGATGTCGAATTCTTCTTCAATCTCATCACGGGCTAAATCAGATACTGCTATTGAAGAAACACTTTTTCGAGTGAAGAAATTATCATCTAATAATGATAAATGTGATCAGATTGTTCAAGGTGCGACAAATTCCAATAATTTTTCGTTTTCTATTGATGGCGAAAATTTTGGTGCAGGAAAAAAAATTGGAGCTAATGCGAAAATCTTATCTATTGGTTCCGAAACTAAGCTTGTTTCAGACAAAGGCTCTTTAGTTCTTTCTTTTCTTTTTGAAAGAAGTATTAATTCCAAAGTTTCACAAGTTAGAAAGAATATAGTTTTAAGTGTTGTAAGAAGTGGGGCCACTGGCGATTTAAAATGTGGTGGCGCAAATGATATTGCTATTGAAACTCAGTCAGTAGAAGAGTATTGTGTGTCTTTAGGTGGAGATTATTCAACCGGATCTTGTAGTTTCACGTCTACACTTAATAGTGTCTTAGAAAAACGTATTTCTGAATTTCTTTGTAAAGCGATTGGCGGTAGTTTAGCCGGTACAACGTGCGATCAAATTGTATTGAATCAAGATATAGAATCGGATAATTTTTCGGCACAAAAAATTTGTCTCTCTGGTAACTGTCGAATGAAATTTGATAATTCGTCCTGCGCATCGGGCTATCTTGCAGGATTATCTGTCGATGGTCTGACGAAAGAATGTAAGGGACTAAACTTTCAGCCTGCAACTGTTGCTTGCGTTCCCGACTGTTCTTGTGCAGCTTCCGTTGCAAACTCTTCAACGTGCGATGATGGATGTGGTGGAACCTGTCAAGGTCTTGATTGTGATTATCTTGATAGGTATGAAGCAAAGCAAACTTTCCCTGCGACAGAAGAAGAATGGGCAAGGAATACTCAAGTCTGTGAGTACGTTAATTATTCAGACTTAACTGATCCTGGAACTTGTCAAGAAGATGGGCGTATTCCTATGAGTGCAGGGATTTGCAAGAAATTTAGTGCTGGAACCTGCTCTGGCCAGACTGCCCCACAAATTATTAACGTAATAGATAATACAACGTGTGATACTGGTAAAGTTTGTATAAGTGGCTCTTGTCAGAGTGTTTCAACGGCAGATGAATGTGAAAGTCCTGGTGCCTGTTCTTGGCAAAAGAGTTTTGCTGGAGAGTCTGAAGTCGGAAACTCCGGATGTTCTTGGAAAGGTTCATCATGTAATAAGTTGGATGATGTACGAAAATGTCAGCCTACTGCCTGTGAGAATTGCGTGGTTGATCCAATATGGTACAGCTGTAAAAGGAATTAGTCGTGAAAGTTTTTAATGATAGAGGAATGACATTAGTCGAAATTATGGTGGCCTTTGGACTGCTTGGGGCCGTTGCTGTTGGACTTATTTCTATTTCTAAGAATCAGGGGATGATTTCACAAAATAATAATTCGGAAGGACAAATTAGTGAGTATGTTAGTTTGATATCAAGTTCTTTGAATAATAAAATCACTTGTGATCAAATGATTCCTTCACTCGGAACTTTAGTGTTATCAACAATTGACTCAAATGTTTTGACAAGTGTTACTCATGTTGAGAGTGAGTTTATTACACCTCCTACAACTGCTAGCGTGGAAGTTTTACCAGTATCTATATTATTAAAATTTGATAAAAAGTCAGGAAATGGGACATTGAGAAGAACAAATCGCAAGGTATCATTTTTAGGGCAGTTTAAAAATGGTGTCTTTGTTGATTGTGTTGATTATGAATCTCATGCGATTCAAACATCGTTTAAGATTGGTTGTGAGACTATTGGTGGTCAATATAACTTTGATGGCACTAATGCATCTTGTGATTATTCTCAGATTAATGAGGGGTCTGCTTTTGCAAAAGGTATAAGAGAATATATTTGTACTAATGTCTATGGTGGAAGTTTCGACTCTATTAATCAAAGATGCCTCAATATGAAGATTGACGGAGAAATTCGAGCTCAAAATATTACACCAAGCTACTTCATGTTAAATGGGAAAATGCGCACTTCATTTAATCAGGCATGTACAGGTGAGAATACTTTTATAACAACAGTAAATGTTGATGGTAGTGTCGCCTGTCGAACAGTGTCGATATGCACTAAAGGCTTAGATTGTAATGGAGAACCACCTGTCGTTGTAACTCCTCCTCCATCTGTTTGTTCCGATGGTCAGACAAGGATTATTGAAGGAGAGGGGACAATGTGCTCTTGCCCTGTGTCCAAGCCGTATATGTGTAATCCCCGTATAACTCAAGTTTGTTCCTCTGGGGCTTGGAAAGAAGTTAGTTGTATTACTGGTGGATGTGAAGCGATGAGCTGTATTTAATTAAATTTAACTTTTTGTATTAAGGTTTAAGTAGTACTCTTTCATGATGAAGAATTATCTTGAACAATGCGTAAATAAATATCATCTAAAAGAACTCATTCTCTTTGCTATTCCTCTTATTATTGGTCAAGTTGGCCAGATGCTTTTTAGCATCGGTGATACTTTTGTTGCGGGAAAATTCTCTACAATTGCCCTTTCAAGTATTGGTGTTGGTAGTGCAATCATTTCTCCTGCAATCATGTTTGGTGTTGCAAGCTGTTTTAGCATAAGTGCTGTGGCCTCTAGACTCTCTGGAGAGGGGCATTCGATTAAAGAAAGTGATGTCTTTACAACAGGGCTTTCGATGTCGTTAATTTTTGGTCTATTAATTACTTCATTTCTTTTCTTTGGCGCGCCTTTAATCAAGTTCATTGGTCTCAATGACGAGATTTCTTTTAACGTGCAGTCTTATGTGAAGGTTGTGTCTTTTTCCGTTATACCTGCGTTGCTATATCAGGCGATAAAAGAATTTCTTCAGGCGATGGGGGATACATTCTTCGCAAATCTCCTCATCATTATATTTAATATTTTCAACATTATTTTAAATTATATTTTTATGTTTGGGTATGGACCTATCCCATCGTTTGGAATTATTGGAGCTGCCTATGCGACAATAATTACTCGTGCCTTTATGTTTATTGCGCTCTTTATCTATACAGAGAAGAAGTATCACCTTCCAATTTCTTATAGTCTTGAGCGTAAGAAAGAATTACTAAAACTTGGCCTTCCAGTAGGAATGGGTTCTCTTGTTGAAGTTTTAATGTTTGCTTCTGTTACTGTTTTAGTTGGAAAGATGGCAACACATATTTCTGCTTCTCATAATATCGCTCTTAATGTGGCAGGACTTACATTCATGGTTCCCTTTGCTATTAATGGTACGGCCGGTGTTAAAGTTGCTTATGCCTATGGGAAAAAAGATATCGAGCTGATTAAAAACTACTCAATCGGCTGCATCATTCTTGCTGAAGCTTTTATGTTAATGACAGCAACTTTCTATACGATATTTCCATCTTCGATTGCCTATATCTTTACAACAGATACGGCAGTTATTAGTTATGTCACGGGACTATTTTTCTATGTTGCTCTCTTTCAGATCCCTGATGGACTTCAAGTTGTTATGTGGGGAATTCTTCGTGGGATAGGTGAGAGTCGGGTTCCAATGCTTCTCTCTTTTATGGGGTATTGGCTTATCGCGATACCAATTGGGTCCTACCTTGCATTTAATGGAGGTATGCAGGCCAAGGGATTGTGGGCAGGGCTAGCAATTGGTTTAAGTATTGTTTCAGTTCTACTTGTTATTACTTTTAGAACAAGACTTAAAAAGTTGACTTTTCCAGTTTAAATGACAGAGTTTGTTTGTAGTAATCTTATCAATTTGGCCTAATATATAATAAATAAATGTCAACAAAGGATTTGTTATGTTTAAGGCCACGGTTGGTTTATGTCTTCTTGGGACTCTGTCTGTTTCTGCATCGTCAGATTTAAAAATTAATAATACTCGTTTAATAGTTAAGCTTAAAAATGAAAATGCGTCACTGGTTAGTGATTCAATTCGTGCAGTTATGCCATTATTCAGTGGTTATCAAGTTATCTACTCAGACAACATTGAAAAGTTAAAAGCTGAACTTGAAAGTAATAATCTTGTTGAAAGTGTTAATTTCGATTACTTCGCCGGTCGTTCTAAACTTGAAGTTCCAGAGTTTGTTGAAAAATTAACGCCATCATTTGAGAAAGCGACCAATGGATTTAACGACCCAGGTATTTCTAGATTATGGGCATTTAAGAGTGCAGATCGTGCAGGGATGAATGTTTCTGATGCTTATGAAGCAATGGGGAGTCAGACTGGTGAGGAAGTTGTTGTTGCAGTTGTTGACACAGGTGTTGATTATAACCATGAGGACTTGAAAGAAGTAATGTGGGTGAATGCTGGTGAAATTCCAGGAAATGGAATTGATGATGATGAGAATGGATATATTGATGATGTTCATGGAATTAATACTCTTGTAAGAGATGCTGATGGCAACGCGACTGCAGATATAATGGATAAACACTCTCATGGTACTCACGTTTCAGGAACGATTGCAGCTAAACAGAATAATGGACTTGGAATTGCTGGAGTTGCTGCTAATGCACGTATTATGGGGATCAGAACAGTTCCAAATAGTGGTGATGAAACTGATGTTGATGTTGCTGAGTCTTTTCTCTATGCTGCAAAAAATGGTGCAAAAATTATTAACTGCTCTTTTGGTAAGTCGCACAATGAAGGTGGGATGTTAGTTAAGGAGACAATTGATTATATTGGTAGAGAGTATGGTGTTCTTGTTGTCGCTGCTGCTGGTAATGAGTCTTCAAATATTGATAGATACAAAACATGGCCAGCTTCTTATGAGAGTGAAAATCTATTAGTTGTTGCTTCAACTACAAAATATGGTTCAATGTCAGGATTTTCTAATTATGGTGTGACAAATGTTGATGTGGCCGCTCCTGGTTCAAGCATTTACTCAACGACGCCTGGTAATAGATATGGAAATATGTCAGGGACGTCGATGGCTACCCCAAATACAGTTGGTGTTGCGGCACAAATTCTTTCCTTAAACCCTGGAATGTCTCCATATGAATTGAAAGCAAGAATTATGGAAAATTCAACAACTGTTTCCAAGTATAGTAATAAAGTTGGTTCTTCTGGATTAGTTAATTTACTTGATTCAATGAGATAATAATCGTTGATGGTACTCTCGAGAGTACCATCATTCTCTATTCTTTCTTGAGTAATGCTTTCATAAATAAATTATTCATCCGTGCAATTTGGGAAATCGAGATACTTTGAGGACACTCAATCTCACATCCTCCTGTAAAAGAGCATGCACCAAAGTCTTCGAGTTCCATTTGTTTCACCATCGATATTGTTCGGTCGTATGATTCAATTCTCCCTTGAGGAAGATGATCGAGATGATTAATTTTCGAAGCGGTAAAAAGTGAAGCAGATGAATTTTTACAAGTTGCTACGCAGGCGCCACATCCAATACAAGCTGCGGCATCCATGGCCTTGTCAGCTTCTTTTTTTCCAATAAGGATAGAGTTTGCCTCTGGCGCACTCCCGGTTCCTGCGCTTATAAATCCACCTTTTTGTATAATCCGATCAAAGGCAGATCTGTCAACGACAAGATCTTTTACGATAGGGAATGCTTTTGCACGCCACGGCTCAAGTACAATAGTTTCGCCCTCTTTGAAGCTTCTCATGTGTACTTGGCAAGTGGTGACATTGTCATGGGGACCATGCGCGCGTCCGTTTACAAAAATTCCGCATTGTCCGCAAATTCCTTCGCGGCAATCATAGTCAAAAGCAATAACTTTTTCTCCTTGCAGAACTAACTTCTCATTCAGGAAATCAATTGCTTCAAGTAGAGACATATCCTCATTGATTCCATCTAATTGATAGTCTCTAAAGGCTCCTTTCGTTTGAATATTCTCTTGTCGCCATATTTTAAAATTAATTTTCATTTCGTTCCTACTTGTAGCTTCTAACTGTTGGTTTTACGTATTCAAAAATCAATTGTTCACGGACGAGTTCGAACTTATCTTCAGATAAATATTTCCATGCTGATACGTAAGAGTAATCCTCGTCATTTCTCTGAGCTTCACCATCGGAACTTTGGTATTCCTCTCTAAAGTGTGCGCCACAGGATTCATTTCTTTGAAGAGCATCCTCACACATTAGTAGTGCCAGCTCAAGAAAGTCAGCGAGGCGAAGTGCTTTCTCTAGTTCTTGATTAAATTCTTTGTCGTGACCTGTCACTTTCACTTCTTTCCAAAAATCTTTTTTAATATCTTTTATTTTTGAAATTGCATGAATGAGCCCTTCTTGATTTCTACTCATCGCGCACTCTTTCCACATAATATTGCCGAGTTCTCTGTGAAAATGGTCCACAGTCTTTTTCCCGTCGATAGAGAGTAGGCGATCGATATGTGCTCGAACTTCATTAATGGACTTTTGAAATTCGGGATGGTCAATACTTGGAACTTCTTCTTTAACAATATCCGCAAGATAATTATTGATAGTATTTGGTAGAATGAAATACCCATCAATACTTGCCTGTAAAAGAGAATTAGCGCCTAAACGGTTGGCCCCATGATCGGAGTAGTTGGCCTCCCCGATTGCATAGAGACCATTGATGGTTGTCATCAGCTCGTAATCGACCCAGAGACCTCCCATTGAAAAGTGTGCCGCGGGAGAGATAAGCATTGGTTCTTGATAGGCATCAATACCTGTTATCTTTTTATACATACTAAAGAGATTGCCGTAACGATCTTTTATTGTTTGGATTCCAAGTCTCTTGATCGCATCTTTAAAATCAAGATAGACTGCATTTTTTAGTGGCCCTACTCCATGTCCAGCATCAATTCTTTCTTTCGCTGCTCGTGAAGAGATATCCCTTGGGGCAAGGTTACCATAGCTGGGGTATCTTCGTTCGAGGTAATAATCTCTCTGATCTTCAGGTATTTCATTCGCTTTTCTTTTTTCATCTTTATTTTTTGGTACCCAGATTCTTCCATCATTTCTAAGTGATTCACTCATTAAAGTAAGTTTCGATTGGGACTCACTCGATTGTGGCAGGGCGGTTGGGTGTATTTGAGTAAAGCTTGGTGCTGCAAAAAATGCTCCTTTTTTATGGGCCTTCCAAATTGCCGATCCATTACATCCTATAGCAAGTGTTGAGAGCCTAAAAACTCGTGAATAACCACCTGTCGCTAATACCACTGCATGAGCATTGTGTGCCCTTATTTCACCTGTTACAAGATTCCTTGTTATAATTCCCCTGGCCTTTCCATCTATCACAACAAGCTCAAGCATTTCGTGTCGCGTGTACATTGAGACTTTCTTTGCCTCAACCATTTTTGAAAGTTGGGAATATGCTGCAACTAAAAGTTGTTGTCCTGTCTGTCCTCGTGCATAGAAAGTTCTTTCTACTTGGACTCCACCAAAACTACGGTTTGATAAAACTCCACCATACTCACGAGCAAAAGGTACTCCCTGGGCCGTAAAATGATCAATAAGTGGAGCGGAGAGTTGGGCAAGACGGTAAACATTTGCTTCTCGTGATCTAAAGTCTCCGCCTTTTAAAGTATCATAGAACATACGCCAAACACTATCTCCATCATGTCTGTAATTCTTGCTGGCGTTGATACCCCCTTGTGCGGCAACAGAGTGCGCGCGTCTAGGAGAGTCTTGAAAACAAAAACAATCTACGTGATAACCAAGTTCTGCTAGCGTTGCAGCTGCTCCTGCTCCTGCAAGTCCAGAACCGACGACGATGATATTCAATTTTCTTTTATTTGCAGGATTGATAAGCTTCGCATTCGCTTGATACTTATCCCATTTTTCTTCGAGTTTTCCTTGAGGAACTTTACTGTTGAGTTGATCCATTATGACACCTTAGAAAAGAAAAATATGTACAGTGGGATTAGACCAAAGCCTAGTCCCATTACAACACTATAAATTTTAGAAAGTATTTCAATATATCTCATATAACGTTTGTGATAAACGCCAAGAGATCGAAATGCACTACTTACTCCATGGGATAAGTGCATCGCAAGAGGGATGGACATTACAGCATAGAAGGTTACAAGAATTGGATCTTTTAATGATGTAACTACAAGCATGTAGATATCTGAATGACCATTGATATCTGTAGGCATTGGTCCTTCAATTCCAAGCTTAACTTTTGCCCAGAAATTTGCCATGTGGACGATGATAAAAATAAGGATCATGAGTCCGAGCAGGCCCATGTTTTGTGATGGCCAAGATGATGTCTCAAGGATTTTGTTTTGATGGTATGGTGTTTCTGTTTTTCTTTTATTTCTTAAAGTGAGATTAATAGCAATCACCGTATGAAGAATGATTGCAAGATAAAGAAAAATTGAAACAACTTCAATAACAGGATTTGTTCGTAGAGCATTTGAATATGAATTATACAGATTTGGCGCAATCTCATGTGGTAGTAAGAGCAAGAAGTTTGCACTCAAGTGAACGATGAGAAAGAAACTTAAAAAAAGTCCTGTTATGGCCATTAGGTATTTTTTTATTAAGTGCATTTATTTACCTCGTAGATTCCTTAATAACTTCTCAATCAACTCTTTAAGGTCAAACTTATAGAATATATATGAATTTAAAGGAAGAAACTTTGTAATATATGAATTTGTTCCCATAATATCAGTCGGTTATACCAGTGTCCACAATATATAAAATTTACTTTGTTTGGGACTTAAAAACTCTGTTTTGATATAAGACCCTATTCAAATTTAGAGGACAATTTTATGAAGAGAAAGATGATTTTTATTAGCTTATTAGCGACTGCACCCTTTGCTGCAGAGATAAAGGTTGATGCTACAGTAGTTTATACATCTCCTACAGGAGTGGAAGAAAAATGTACGATTTTGCCAGAAATTGTTGATGGTGACTACTCGAAATCTGATAAAGAGAAAGAAGAAAAGTTTTGCGAAGTTGATTTCTACGAGGATTCTAATTTTGGTTTGTGTCCAAAGACATGGTCTACTTCACCAGGAACAATAGTTTATAAATTAAAAGGAACATCATATGAAGGTTCTAAACAACTTTTTGAAAAAGAAGTTTGCGGAACGTCGAAGACAAGATCATATAAGGCACTTGCAAAATTTAAAAATACAATGAATCAAGAAGGGACTAGTGGAACGTATGCGGCCTCGAATCTTCTCTATTATCATTTTTCTAGATACCTTGATACATCAGTGAATATTCCGGTTTCTGTCTACCGTGAAATAGATAAGAGTGAACATTTAAAAAGAGCTAAGTTAGGGCAATCATCATCTCCAGCTGGAATGATAAGAAATGGTTGGAAGTGGACTGTTGACGCAATTTTAAACCCTGATATTTACCGACCTACGAGTGACTTATTTACTGATGATGGGGAGAAGGTATACGGAGTCATGTTAAAAGACTCTGGAGAGCGATATGGAGCTGAAATAAATGGTATAAGATCAAAGTGGGGATTACAATCTTCAATTGATTTCAAAAATACTCCGGCATTTGTGGCCCTTGGAAGTTCTCTTGATGTTGAGACTGCAATTTCAAAAACACTTTCTAGTTATAATGAAAATATCAAGGCTGAAATCAAAAATCACAAGGGTGGTCTATTTAAAAAGAAAAATACTGAGGCCCTAAATAACTTAAACTATCTTTCTAAAGTTCTTCCATTAATCTCAAAAGAGCAGATGATTTTTTGGATGAAGGAATTAACAGAAATAACAATTCTCGATACCATTTTTTCTCAGCAAGATCGTATTGGTAATATTGACTATAAGTGGTACGCCTATTTTATTGACGAGAATGGAAAAGTTAAGAATGAGAAACTTGATAGTGATGTTGCTCTTTCGAAGAAATCATCTCTCCATTTCGAAGCGCCAAATAGTTCAAAGGTTGTTTTTATCCAAAGAACTCAACTTGGAGATAATGATGCTGGAGTGAGAAACGCATACATGAACTTCTCAAAGAGCGCGGGGTTAGTAGAGGCAATATCGCACTTAAATGCTAGGACATATGAGAGGGTTAAGGCCCTCGATGCTGACCTATCTTCTGAAGGGGAAATTTTCCAATACCTTTCATCAAATTTTGGGTTAAAAACGAGTGAAATTACAAGTATTGTTAAGAATACAAACCATGTTTTTGGTATTTTAAAACAAAAATGTTTAAATGGATCTCTTAAGTTTGATCTTGAACCAAAAGAGTTCCTAAAAAATCAAAAAGTAGAAGGCAAAACTGTATCATGCGAGTAGTCGTGTAAAGCTTACCAAAGCTGATATAATTTTTAGGTGGCCTAGGATTGGCCACTTTGTATATCCAGGAGGGATCTTTGCGTTCGTTCAAAAATCTTGTTTTTCTTCCAGTTATTTTATCAACATTAGTCTCTTGTAACCAAGAGGATCTTTCAAAAATCAAAGAACAATTAAAAGAAGAACTCAAAGAGGAAGTTGTCGATGATACTGCACCGACAACACCAACAACACCATTGCCAACTGAATCGGAAGATTTAAAAATTGTAATTATCTCAGACTTAAATGGAAGTTATGGTTCGGTAGATTATAATTCTCGTATTGACGTTGCTATCTCAAAAATCAATGAAGTAAGGCCAGACCTTGTTCTTGTGACTGGAGACATGGTAGCAGGTCAGAAGAAGGGACTAAATTATGAGGCCATGTGGGATGGATTCCATCGCACAGTTACAGTTCCTCTTTCGATGGCCGGAATTCCAGTTTTTGTGACGCCTGGAAATCATGATGCTTCAGCGTATTCAGGTTTTGAGCAGGAAAGAGCGATTTATAAGAGAGAGTGGGAGAGTTACCAGTCTGATTATATTCAAGACTACGATCAAATTACAAAAGTTGATATGAGCAATTACCCTTTCTATTATTCTTTCGCATTTAAAGGTACATTATTTATTTCATTAGATGGGACAAAAACTTCAGAGTTAGATAGTACTCAGAAGGCCTGGTTACTATCCCAGGTAAAAACACCTGTTGAATATAAAAATAAAGTAGTCTTCTCACACTTACCGTTTCACCCGGTAGCGCAAGGACGGGAGAATGATTACATCCGTGATGCTTCAAACTCTCTTTATAAGGAGCTTAAGTCTTCTGGAGTTAATCTCTTTTTATCTGGTCACCATCATTCATACTATCCAGGAGTTTACGATGGAACCCGTTTTGTTTCTCAATCATGTCTCGGCAGCGGGCCGAGAAAGTTAATTTCAAGTTCAAGTACAAGTAAGTATAGCTTTACAATGGTCGATTTTAGCGATGGTATTAAGGTAGATGCTTATGATTATCCAAGCTTCAAAAAACCTGTGCCAAGAAGCTCGCTACCAAGTAAAATTAAATCACCTAAGGGTGGATATCTTAACCGCGATGATACTGTCTTTAGTAACGTATCTATCGGTAATCTCGAATAGAATATTCTTAAGTCCTCTTCTTAATAACCGATAAGAAGAGGATGCTAAGATTCATTTTTATAACTATTTCTTTTTTATTTTTCTCTAGTTGCGCTGATGATAATTCGGCACTTGAATATCATGTTTTAATTAACAAAACACAATCAAGCTCTAATTTAAACCTGCTCCTAAAGCGTGCAACTAAACTCACTGTTGAAGTTATCTATGAAGCTGGAGCTCAGCCTTATACTGAGAATCAGATGAATCGCAATCAACCTCTTTGGAATCTCTTAGAAAATAACATCAAGGCAATCTACGAGGCCCGTGGAATGACTGTAGACTTGGTTATTCCAAAGCTTGCAAAAGATATGAAGATGGTTGATACACAAGATAAAGATAGTTGGACGGCCGATGAAATTTCCAGTTTTATTGCTGCAAACAGAGTTCATTCGCCAAGTGAGACTGAAGGAGTCATTTACGTCTTATTTGTTAATGGTCATTTTAATAATGGTGAATCGATAAATCGAAATGTCATTGGAGTCAATGTTACAGGAACCACAGATATTGCTATCTTCAAAGATGTTGTTAAAAATATGGGACCTGTACAAGATGGAATGGTAGCAAAGTTCTCAGAGCAGTCTACTCTTGTTCATGAATTCGGTCATGCGATGGGGCTTGTTAATAATGGTGTAAATCAAGTGAGTGAGCATCATGATAGTGAGCATGGAGCCCACTGCTCTAATCCCTCTTGTGTTATGTACTGGATGAATGAAGGAACGTCGAAGATGGTTGATTACGTAAATGAGTATATAAAAACTGGCGATGAAGTAATGTTCAAGGCCAGTTGCCTGGAAGATATAACTAATTACTGAGCTTTCGCTGCAGTTCTTTCTTTGTATGCTTTTAGAGCTTTTGTCACTAAGTGAATCTTTGTACCAGTCTCACCAGAAGCTTTTCCTCTCATTGTTACATTACATGTACCATCAACAGCATCACATTTATTAGGAGTAATACACTCTCTTTCTTTATCGAAGTAATAGTCTGTTTCGCCACTGACTAAGATTCCAATGGCCTCTCCATAAAAGTTAAAAATTGGCGATCCAGAATTTCCACCGAAAGTATCAAGATTTGTAATAAAGTTATTTGGGTGCATATTATGTACAACCTTCGCTCCGGCAGCTAGTTTTAGTGGTAAACCAGTTGGGTGTCCTACAACAAAAATCTGAGTTCCCGCTTTATAGTCAGAAACTTCAGAGCTAAGTGTTAGAGCTTGTTTTCCAACAGTTTTTCTGTCGAGCTTAATAACAGCATAGTCAGCCTCTGTTGTATAAGAGGCATCGATGATTTGAGAACATCCATAGACATCATCTTTTGGGAAGTTGATACCATCTTTGGATTCTGAATTGTCTTCATATCCAAATACCCAACGTGCATTGAAGCATTGGTAATTCATTTTATCTTGAACTTTGTTACCATAGTTTAGTACACAATGTCCTGCCGTCACAAGAATGTCTTCTTCAACTAAAAATCCTGTACAAGTAGGTAGTGTTGCTTGTTCTCTAAATTTAAAATCATCGCAAGTTGTTCTTCCTCTATATGATGTAAGGTCTCCGTAGTAGAGAACCTCTAATAGTTCTTTGTCTTCACTTTCTTTGAGTACACTTCTACTAGCGAGTCCTGCTACTGAATTCCTTAAGTAGCTATATGGAGTATGTCTAAGCTCAAGACGGTTATCAACACCGTAGACGACTTTATTAATACTTGGTGACTTGCCAAAAGCGTTAGCGCCCTGTGATAGAAGTGAAAGAGCAAGAGCAGAGATACTAAAAATTTGTTTCACGAAAATTCCCCCAATATATGAATACGACGTTTTCGCACAGGGCAGTAGTTTATACTAGTTAAAGTGGTTTATACTGTAGAATTTATAGCCATCAATATTAAGTGTTTAAAAAGATGAACACATTAAATTGGCAGGACCAATTTTTAATGCTCTCTGTGATTTCAGATTCTTACGTGCATATACTTGAGTTATATATTAAGCTGTCCGATAATTTAAGAAGAGATTAGGAGAAGTTTTGAGAAGCGAGAAAGCATTTGTCGACATTAACAAAAAAGACCATATCAACTCGATTTTGAATAAGATCTTTAAAAGTGCGAAACCATTACAAGTTTGGCAAAAAGAAGAGCCCCTTAGACAGAAGGCCAATGGTGTACTTAAAAGTCTCCAGCTTTCACAAAATTATATTGAATTAGAATCAACTGAAGTTAATGGTTTCCTAGATTTTAAAAATGATGAAATATTCTTCTATTCTGAATATCGCACGACCATCTTTAAATCAAAAATAAAATATAAAAACAATGGGAGAACAATTGTTATCGAGTATCCAGAAATGGTTAAGATTGAGGAAGCCCGTACTCAACCTCGAACACGTTATGGTATCAGCACAGAGCATCGAATTGAAGCCCTCTTTGAATATAATGATGGGAAGAAAGTTATTCAAAATGACGTTCGTGTCCTTGATTCAAGTGATGATGGTTGTGCAATTCTCATCTCAAAACACTTTGGCCAAAATCTTGTAGTTGGTGGAAAAGTTGTTGTGATGAATTCAAGTGTTGAGGGTCTGAAAAAAAGGGCCGGGCTGATTAGATCGATTACATTGTTTAAGAATACACTAACAGGTGAAAGCTGTTTTAGACTTGGAGTTCAACTCCTTACGAGATAATAAAATTGGAGCAAGGCTAGGGGGGGAGGACCTCACTCCAATTTTTATTTTTACCTAAAGCTCTACTAATAGCTCTTCTAGGTCAAATGTCTTGTTTTCAATTTGTTCCTTGATCAGATCAAGTCCTTCAAAGTTAATCGTATCGATATCGATATTCTCAAGTTGCGATTCAATTAGCTTAATTTCATTAATTAGCCCTTCTACAGCGATTGGCTCAGAGCGATCCATATTTAACTTTTCAACTGTTGATACTCTCATTAGAAGCTCAAGTGTTTCTTGTTTCAACTCTTCGACCTTATCTATTTTCATATTGTACATTGCTGCTTCGATTTTTCCTTTAGTCAGGTCATAGTCGAAACCTTCGAAGTTCTTTGCTGCATTTAAAGCAATAAGGTTCTTTGCTGTTGGCAAGCCTTTTACATGCTTGAATTTAATTCGTGCATCACTTTCATCTGGAAATTTTGCGAATGCGGATGAAGCTAAAATAAGTAGTAGTGCTAGTTTTTTCATATTTATTTCCCTTTAAGTTGAGTTTTTTAGATATTACCAAATTAAAACTATCGGGTAATTGTTTCTGGTAATCTTTTTAGGCCTGTCAAAATGTTAGACACTTTTTGAAAGTGAGAATAAAATAAACATATGAAAATTAATAAGACCAAAAGAATTGGTTTGAATATTGACTCATGGATAGAGGCGCTTCTTGATGAAAATAGTCTCGAAAAAGTATTTTTTAGCAATGAGATTTCTGTGTTTTCTGGACTAGGCACTATCCACGACCGTCCTGTTGCTTTCTATGGTCATAATCCAAAGATTGATCAAGGCTTTGTCTCCTCTATTGGGGCACAGAAGATTGTTCAAATTATGGACCTGGCATTTGAGAGGAAGATCCCACTTATATCCTTTGTCTGCTCTCCTGGTGTGAGTGTAAGTGAAGGTCTTGCTAGTGGTCATGAGTATACTCAGGTCATCGTTAGAAATATAAAATACTCTGGTATTATTCCACAAATCTCAATTGTTCTTGGGACAACGATGGGAGCGACGGCCTATTCGGCTACACTTAGCGACTTTGTTCTTTTTAATAAGTCACGTTCAACTTTAATGGTAACGGGGCCGAGTGTTATTGAAAAAGTAATTGGTGAAAAAGTTTCTATTAAGGAGCTTGGTGGAAGTGAGGTTCATGCACAGACTACAGGGATTGCAGATTTTGTAGATAAAGACATAGCGTCTCAAATTTCGCGTGCCCGTGCTCTCGTGAGTTTCTTGCCTGCGAATGCATTAGACAGACCCCCGGCCCGTACAGCTGTTCATCCTATTGATAACATGCCAAGTGTTCCAGTTAATTCTAAAGAATCATTTGAGATGAAGGAATTTGCACTTTCTCTATGTGATGCAGGAGAGTTCATGGAACATCGTGCAGAGTATGGAAAAAGTATGCTTTGTCTCTTTGCATATATTGGTGGCCAGCCATTTGGCATTATGGCAAATCAGTCTAAGTTTAATGCCGGAGTTATCGATTGTGATACCAGTATTAAATCTTCTCGTTTCTTAAGACTATGTGATGCTTATAATCTTCCAATTATAAATCTCATTGATGTTCCAGGCTTTATGCCTGGAAAAACTCAAGAGCATTTAGGACTTTTGCGGCATGGCGCCTCTCTTTGTCAGGCAATGCAAACCACGACCCTTCGCTATAGTGTCGTTGTTCGTAAGTGTTATGGAGCAGCAGCATTCATTATGATGCAAACTCGTGCTCAGGGGGGCCAATATGTTTGGGCCTTAGATAATTCTAAGATTGCGGTTATGGGACATGATGGAGCAGCTTCAATGCTTGAGGCTCAAATGAGTCCCGAACAATATTATGATGATTATGAGGATCCTGAAATTTCTAAGAAGCTTGGTATTGTTGATGAGATTATCTCTTCAACCCAGCTTCGTGATGCAATCATAGAAAGGTTTAGGCAGGATTCAATGGTTAATCCCAATGACCTTGATAATAAGAAAATGATTAATATTACTCCATAGGAGAGTTATAGGTATGAAGCAATTTAATGATGATGATTTAGAATTTCTAATTTCTGCAATTGAAGAAACTGATGATGTTTTTGTAAAGCTTCCTGTGGGGAGAATCCGTCCAGAGCACGACCTTGCAAAAGATCTCGGGCTTGATTCTCTTGGAAAGATTAATCTCTTCTATGAAATCTCAGATAGACTGGAAACAGATGACGAGGAAGAGGAAACTCTTGATTGGAAACAGGTGCGAGATATTCTTAGCTATATTCACGAAAATAGAAATGACTAAATTCGCAGTTGTTGACATAACTCAGGAGGAGTTTTGGAAAGTTCCAAAATTCTTCATTGATGGCCTTAAAAGTGAATTTCCTACACTGGAGTTGATTCACGTCAAAGATATACTCTCATTGAAAAAAGATATTGAGGACTGTCAGGTCTTGATTTCGATTCCAACCCTTCCAAGTGTTGTGAAGAGATTAAACTCAACAGAGGCAATTTTTATTATTGGTTCGGGGATTCCTGAATCTGTATTACAACTCAAAAAGAAAAAACCAGAGCTTAAAATTTTTAATATGTCTGGTATCAATGCTTCTAGTGTCGCCGACCAGGCAATATATTTGACTCTAAAAGCGACTCGAGCAGATGGATTTAAGACACTTCCACGGCGAATAGATAAACTATCAATGCTAGTCATTGGAACTGGCCATGTGGCCTTAAATATTGACAGTCGTTTCAAAGATTCTTTTAAAACTGTCACTTTGGCCGGGAGAAGTAACCCAGGTATCAAAAACTATCTTAGTTTTAATGATCTTGATTCAGAGGTTCTTTCTTCGTTTGATATTATCGTTTTGGCCATTGCTTATAATGATGAAACAGCAAGAATATTAGATTTAAACTTTTTAAAAAATCTTAGAGAAGATGCGATTGTCATTAATGTTGCTCGAGCTGAATTTTTCTTAGAAGAAGAACTTGTCGAAATTCTTAATGAACGTAAGAATCTTCTCTATCTAACAGATCTTACGCAACCAGAGTTTTACCCTGCTGATGGAGTTTTAAATAGTTTGAATAACTTTTATAATACTCCTCATATGGGTGGTACCTATGACTCAATCTGGGAAGACTATCTTGTTAGTATAAAGAAACAGTTAAAGGATTACTTAAAATGCTAAACACTTATCATGATAAATTCGAAAAGCTTTTTGACGCTAAAAATTCGCTTAAAGAAGATATATTAAGTGATGATGAGTGTAGTAAGTATCCATCTGAAGCTTCTAAGTATATTTCAAATGGAGTTCTCTCTTATCTTGTACCAGCAGGGTATGGTGGAAGTTTTGAAAATATTTTCCAAACCTTCTGTATGGGAAGGGCATTGGCACGAAGAAATGTCACAACGGCAATTGCTGTTGGGCAGAGTTTCTTGGGCTCTCTTCCTATTTGGATTTCAGGTAATGATGATCTTAAGAAGCGACAGGCGGCTGTTCTTCTTGCTGGTGGATCAAGTTGTTTGGCCTTAACTGAACTTGCGCATGGAAGTGATCTCAGCAGTAGTGAATGTGAAGTTAAGGATGGAAAACTTTTAGGTACTAAGTGGTGTATAAATAATGCGACAATAGGTAAGGCAATGACTGTTATCTGCAAGGATGAAAATGCATTGAGCCTAGTATTCGTTGATAAGTCAGAAACTTCTCATTTTAAAAATATTGAAAAAATAAAAACCCATGGTATTCGAGGGGCCGATATTAGTGGAATCGAATTTGACTCCTATCCAGTTAAGGATGAAGACTATGTAGGAAGTCGATTTAAGGCCCTGGATACAATTTCTAAAACAATGCAAATATCTCGAACTCTTTGCTCGTCATTTTCTCTAGGTGCAGCAGATTCGACATTCAGAGATACTCTAATATTTTCTCTTGATAGAGAATTATATGGTAAGAAACTTATCGAGATGGAGACAGTAAGGGGATTGTTATCAAAAGGTCTTGCTCGTATTCTTGTCTGTGAGGCAATGGCACTTACAGCAACTCGTATGTCAAGCTTGAAACCTGAGTTAATGGCCCTTTATAGTGCTGTTGTAAAAAGTTTTATTCCAACTCAGATCGGTAGGCAAATAGATGAATGCAAGGAGATTCTTGGGGCCAGATATTACCTACGCGAAAATGACTTTCCTCTTTTTCAAAAAAACCTCCGCGATCACAGCGTTGTCTCTTTATTCGATGGAAGTTATGGCGTAAATCTCTCACTTCTTTTGCCTGTTATTAGAAAAATGCGTATTTATAGAACGCAGAAAATTGAAAGTGAGTTAGCAAGTTTGAATGTTAACCATTCTCTCAAGAATCTTGATTTTTCAAAATTAAAGATTGGCCTTCGAACATCGGAGTTTATTATAGGAGAGTTTTTTAATTTTTCCGATGGTGGTGAATATTACACTTATAATGTCTTAAAAGAGCGTTATCTTGAAATAGAAGAAAGGGCCGAAGATATTGAAATTAATGATTCGATGCTGGCCCGAGATCTGGCCATTGAGTTTACAAATATTTTCGCTTGTATGAATTTTATGTTGTTCTGTCACTCTAATGATGTTGACTCAAAGTTTAAGTCAGCGGCCGTTGTTGATCAAGTGATCATTAATATTTTAGAAAACTCTGAGAGTATTGTTTTTTCAACTTCATATCTCTTGGGATTTAAGGATAAGCTAGTTTCTTTATTTGATTTGGAGATCAATGAATGAAAAATGTTCTAATATGTAATCGTTCAGAGATCGCTTTGAGAGCATGTAAGTCTTGTAAAAAACTTGGACTAAAAAGCTTTGCTCTTATCAATGATAGTGAAACTGATACTTTGATTGCTGAGTACTGTGATAAGTTGATTACTTTTAATGATGCAATTAATCCTTTTATGTCACTTGCAATAATAGAGCGAGTTATCAAGCAGTATGATATTCATTTCCTCTATCCTGGTTATGGTTTTCTCTCTGAAGATCCTCGACTGGCGGCCCTATGTGAAGAATTGGGAGTGATTTTTATTGGTCCTAAATCAGATGTGCTAGCGGCCCTATCTTCAAAGAGTGAGAGTTTTAATTTTGCACGAAGATGTAAGCTTAAAACCTTAGCTGTCGAGAATCCTGTACGTGGTGACTTCCCTTTGATGTTAAAGGCAGCATTTGGTGGGGGAGGCAGAGGTAACCTCATTTGCTCTGATTTGGATTATTTTAAAGAGAGTATGATAGAAATCAAAAAACGCTCTCTTGCTCTTTTTGATAACGATGAAATTTTACTTGAGAGATTTCTCCCAAATGCTAGACACGTAGAGCTACAGGTAGTAGCAACTGCGAAGAAAGTATATTTTTTGTCGACTCGCGATTGTTCAGTTCAAATCAATTATCAAAAGTTTCTTGAAGAAGGACCAAGTGATGAACCATCTCGTAAAGTTATGAGTGGCTTCTATCCTCTAATTGAGAGGGAATTGTTGAATCTCGGCTATCTTGGAGTAGGAACCATTGAATTTCTTTGGAGTGGAAATGAACTCTTCTTTCTGGAGATGAATACAAGAATTCAGGTTGAACATCCTGTAACAGAGGTAATTTTTGATATTGATCTTGTTGATATACAGTTTGAAATTGCTCTGAATAATCAGGTGAAGTATAACTTTTCGCAAAATGGTAAGCATGCCATTTGTGCCCGTATTTACGCTATAGACGTTGAAGATAACTTTTCTCCTGCGCCCTCTCAAATACGTTTTGCACATCAACCAAGTTTTTTGCGATTTGATACACACTATAAAGATGGTAATTCTATTGGTCATCAGTATGATCCACTAATAGGGAAGCTCGTCGTTTCTGGTAAGGATCGTATTGATTGTATTTCAAATTTTAAAGAGGCCCTTGGTTTATTAAAAATTGGTACCATCTCTAATAATATAAATTTTATTTCTGCAATTATCGACGATTCAAAGTATTTAAAAGATCAATTGCATGTAAGTTTTGCAAAAGATTTCAAAGATAATTATTATGAAGCTGAATTATTAAGTGAAAAGCAAAAACAACTCGTTTGGAACAGGGCAAACTTGAATACACATGATAAGCTTGTTGAGGTTGGTAATGATTCAGGCCTTTCTATGTTTGTTGATACAAATAATGAATGTATTTATGCTTTCAAAAAGAAAAAAGCTTTTTGTGAAAACCTTTCTTTAAATGCTCCATTTTGGCGCGAGGAAGAAGAAGGCCATACTCTTAATTATATTTCTCCTATTACGGGTAAGGTTACAAAGATTCTATGTGAAGTTGGTGCTCAAGTAGAAAAAGGTGAGACAATTTTGATTCTTGAGGCCATGAAAACAGAGCTTAGGATTAAGGCCCATTCAAATGGTGTTGTTGCCAGTTTACTGTGTGAAGAAGGAGGCCTCGTCAAGCGAGGCCAAGAATTACTCGTAATTTGAAATGAATTCCATGAGCTGAGCAACGGTCTTAATATTTAAGGCCTGCTCTTGTTCAATAATGACATCAAAATCTTCTTCTAGTGAAGAAATAAGATCTGCAATTGAAATTGAGTCCATTTTAAGATCAGTTTTAAACTCATCAGAGTCTTTGATGTCTTCTTGTTCAATACCTGTTATATCATAGATTAAATCTAGAATATCGCTTCGATCTGGTTTCAAAATAAGCTCCTTATTTAACGATCTGATCTAGCATGAATTTCTTCATTGCTGCAGATTCTTTAATTGTTTGTAGAATCTCTCTTTTGTCGTCATCAGAAAGATCGGCCTTGGCAAGAATTTCTTTTTGCTCTTGAAGATGGTCTTCATCGAGATCACCATGTTCTCTAAAGAAGGTAATCGCTTTTTTCTCGTCGTCATTTAACACTGAGACAATATTTTTAACAACAATTGGGGCAAGTTCGGTCGCCATCCCTTCGAGAAAATAGAGAACGCCAAATGCACAAAATGGATTAGCAATAGCAACTTTATAATGAAAGAAACTTACCCATGCTGTTACTCCAACATTAGGAATAGAATTAATAATTTCGTTTCTATCACAACCAAATTTTTCAAGATCCTTGAGTGCCATTAACTCATGTCCCATTTCTTCACCAGAGTGTTCAAGAATCCATTTTCTTACTTTAAGGTGTTTGCTATCCATTCTTCTTGCAGCGAGAGGAGTAAATGAAGATGAATTTGTGACATAATGGTAAGCAGCTTTTAGGTATTCAACATAATACTCTTTGGCATTTTTTCCGTTTGCAATATCTTGGAAAAACTTTGATTCCTTGATAATTTCAATCCCTTCTGAAAGGGCCTGGTCTAATTGCTCTTGAAAACTCATTTCTATTCCTTTTGACCATCTTCACTTATTAAGCGAGCAGGGCTTCCACCCCAAGTTTCGCCCGACTTTATTTGATGATCTTTTTCGATAATTGTATTGCTTTTAATTTTTACGTTATCGGGAATTATAGTACCAAACTTTATTGAGCATTCTGCTCCGATTTTGACGTTATTTCCGATTATTACATCTGGGTAAATTCTTGAGTTTGTTCCAACGACACTATGATCTCCGATCACAACCCCTGGAGTAATAATTGAAAATCCGCCAACTACTGAGCGCGAACCAATTTTGACTCTTTTTTGAACATGAGTTTTACCACTCGGTGAATAATGACAGCTGATGGTGCAACCTAAGCCTAAAATTGAGTTCTCACCAACTTCTATGAGTTCGGGCTGTCTGATGGTCGCATTCATTCCAACAAGGGTGGTAAGGGGCAATTTCATGCCCATTAATCGATAATATAACCAGTTTAAATAAAAAATAAAATGGCATTGGGAAGCAAATGGTGAGGCAATCATAATGCCTTGAAACAGGGAATTTAGTACCCAGCCTAAATACTTTAAGTTGGGACCTATTGGAAACTCACCTACGCTAAGTTTTGGTTGCAATACTCTCTTTAACAAACCTAGTGTAATGATAAAGAGATTTAAAAAGAGGAAATAGGAAAAAACAACTAGTGCAACACTAATCAAAAGTTTTGAACTATCCCAATATCTTGTGACAAGATATATTGGTAGTGAAAGTGATATTGAGTATACGATAAATGCAAAAAATAAAAAGAGGATATCAAAAATTAAAAATGGTTTTTTAAACATAATTTCTCACTACTTTTAACACTTCCTGTGGAGCCTCAAGAGGAAGGTAGTGGCCATATTCTTTAAAGCGAATAACTGTGGCCTCTGGAGCACATTCAACAATTTTGCTCAGGTTTCTTTTTGAAAATACTTTATCCTTATCGCCCCAAAGAATAATAATCTTAGATTGATATCTTGATAGTTGAGTTTCATAATCAATTTCGATAGCCGCTAGCGATAATTCGATAAAATCACTAACTGCTTCGTCTTGTGATTCATGCCAAATTTTTTGCAACTTATGGAAGTATTCGCTGGCGTTTGATTTATTTTCACAAAAGTGTGATAAGAAATTTACTTCATTATCTAGGGAAAGAACCTGCTTTAGGAAATCAATTTCAGATTGATTATCAATGGCCGCAGTAATCATTTCTTTTCTAATTCTTGCGACCCTTGTTCCACCCGTTGCCAGTAAGAAAAGATTTTCTGCATTATTTCCAAGAATTTCATTGATTCGAAGACATAGTGAGGCTCCGAGACTAACACCCAAAAGAGCATAAGTATCATTTTTAGTCATATGCTTAGAAATCTCGTTTGCAAAATATTTTGCTAGGAATTCGAGTGTGTCTTGACTCTTATCAAGGGCAGGGTAGTTATGAGTAATCAGTTCGTATTCATCTTGGCCAAACTTAATCATTTTTTCAAAGAGTTGGTGATTATGACCCATTGCTGGGATCAGATGAATTTTTACCATGTCTGATTTCCTCTCATTTGCAAGGTACTCTCTTGATCATTACTTTCTAAAAATTCAATACATCTATTTGCAACGTCTTTAGGATTAAGTAAATTATCTTTGCCGATTTTATCAATAACATCCTTTGAGATTCTCTCAAGTACTTGTTCGGTTGCAACAAGTCCTGGATGAATAATTTTTACAAAGACACCTTTGTTATTTACTTCACTGTTGATTGCGGACGCCATCGCTTCGAGAGCGTTTTTCTCTGTGATGTAAATAAGTTTTCCCGGTGCTGGGAATTTTGCAAGGAGACTGCCAAGTAGTAAAACACTGCCTTGGCCCTTTCTCGTCATTGGTTTTAAAAAAGTTTTCAGTAGTTCAAAAGTTCCTACAATATTTGATTGGAATTTTTCAGAAAGCTCCTGAGATTTTATTGAAAAGAACAGTTTTGCATCACTAAAGTCGTATGCGCAGTGGTAAATTTTTGAAATTTCAATATTATTTTCTTTCAATTTTTTGGCAAGTTCTTTGATACTCTCTATTTCTTTCAAATTGAGATAATAAATATCAGCTCGCTCATCAACTTTGTTACGTTGAGAAGTCGTAATTATTTTTTTTCCATCTATTTGAATAGCAATTTCTTTGCCAATACCATTAAGTCCACCTGTGATTAAAGTCGAACTCATCATATCTCCCATCTCATCAGCGAGATTGCAGCGCTAAAGCCGCCACCAGTTGCAAGCATGCAAACAAGATCACCTTTTTTAATCTTTCCTCGTGACACACATTGATCAAGAAGAATGCCAACGGATGCTGAAGTGGTATTTCCAACTTCATCAAAGTTGATTGAGTATTGATCTTCACGTAGACCAAGATTCTTGGCCGCAGCAGTAACTATATTTCGACTTGCTTGATGAAAGATAAAGTGACTATACTCTTCCTTCTTTGTTTGAGAGTTAGTTAAAGCATCTTCGATGAGGCTTGACATTTTTTCAATGGCCGATTCAAAAATACCACTAGCATCTCTCATTTCAATTTTTTGAGATTCATTAGGAACGACAATAGAATTCCAGAATCTTCCATCACTCATTGTCTTTGAGTAAAAGATTCCTATTTCGTTATCATCGCACGGAGCGAGTGTGACACCACTTGCGCCATCGCCAAAAAGCATAACTGTTCGTCTATCTTTCTTATCAAGGTAGCGGCTACGTGTCTCAGTAGCGATACACTTCACAGAGCTCATACCAGTCTGAATATAGCGTATGCCCATATCTATTGCGAACATAAGTCCTGCACATGCACTTGTAATATCATATGCCGGATAGAGTTCTCCAGGAGTTGTCTCCCCTTGGATAATACATGCTGTTGCAGGAGTGGAGTATTCTCCACTAACAGTCGAGACAATCAGGCAGTCGGTTGCCTTGTCAGCTTTTTCATTTAGTTGTTGAAGTATTTTACTTCCTAGATCTGCTGAGTTCTCTGTCGTTACCCAGCGTCTATTATTGATGCCAATATTATCTTTTACCCACTGATCTTTAAGTCGCAGGGAGTTTTCTTCAATTATCTTTTGATTTGAAACTATATTTTCAGGCAAGTAGTGTGCTGATGCCTTGATTTTTACACCTAAACTTTTCACGAAATCTCCCTTTAATTATATTTTAACGGGGTTAAGCATTTAAATCTAGGTGCTTTAAAATTTCCTGTCTTTTGATTTTACCCATGTTGGTTTTAGGGAATGATTTTAGAGTATGGATTTCATTAATTTGGATATAGTTGGGGATTAGTTGAGCAATTTCTTCAAGTAGCTGTAACTTCACTTCTTCTCTGAGCCCTTCACTTTCAATAATTAGTATTGGTATTGCTCCGTAGAGAGATGATGGCCTTGGACCAATGATGAAATCTTCTTTTATAACTTTTGAAATGAGAGACTCAATCTCTTCAGGGTAAATATTCACTCCTGCATAATTGATCGTATGATCTGTACGACCAAGAATATATATATTTCCTTCAATATCACTTGCCTGGTCATTACTATCAATTTCTTTGGCCGCTAAATCTGCATGGGCGTAAAGAGACTGAACCATAAGTTTACCATCATGAACTCTCATTTTTACACCATCAATCGCTTTTCCAATTGGCAATAGACCTGAAAGATTAGGAGTTTTTGTAATATCACTTGGAACTTCAAACGTGCTTACACGTGGTCCCATTTCTGAAAGACCATAAGTATAAAATAGTGAAGAGTTTGGAAATGACTTTTTGATTTGTGTAAGATCATCTTGATAGAGGTGAGCGGCACCAATACTAATTTTTATTGCTCTTTCATTGATGATTTTCTTTCTTTTAAGATACTTGTTGAAAAGCCTTAATAGGGAAGGACTGAGATAGAGAACATCGATATCAAACCTTTCAATACTTTCATAAAGCTTTTCATTGGTAGGTGTTTTATCAAAGCAGACCAAATGATGCTTGCTCGAAGCACTTCCAAGTAAGCCAATAATACTTCCAAAGCTATGGGTTAGTGGAAGTGGAAATAGTATATTTGAGCCATTTGAAATATTTAGCGATTTTTCGTGCGCAAACCCATTACCTAGCGACTTACTAAGTTCAAATTCAAAACTTTTGATATTTCCACTTTTAGAGGTCGTTCCACTTGAACAAGTAATAATACGTTGCGCTTTATTTGGTGTATGATCAAATTGAAAGGTATTTTCATCAGTAATTAGGAAAGATGCATTTTTTATATTAGCAAAAATCTGTCCATCGATTTGTGATACCTGAGGATTTATAATTAAAGGGGAGTGACCCTGCTGAAGGCATTGAAAAAAGTTTTCGATGAGCTTTTTCTTATCTTCAATTTTAAGGGCCATTATTTGGCCCTTAGCATTTTCATCAAGAGTGATAGAATCTATGACTTTTTCTGATTCTCCATTTTCTTTTAAAATTGTATAGTTTAGTTCTAGTTTATTCAATAGCTAGATTTTCCCTTTTACATAGAGTTCACGTAGAAGAACTCTATTTATTTTTGATTTATGTCTATCGTCTACCGGTATATTATCGGTACGGATAATTTCTAGCTTAAGGTTATTTAACTTTGGTGTAAGTTGCTTAATTTGAGATTTGATTTTGTCAAAGTTTTCGATTGGAGTATTAATAAAAACCACCATGGCCTGATTCACTTGTATCATCGCCGAACGAACAATCTCTGGCATACTATCAATCTTAGTTTCAAAAATATAAGGATGTAAAATATTCTCACCGTCTTTAATAACGTCATTAAGGCGACCTACAAGCCAAAGATTTCCATCTTCGTCTATTCTTCCCGTATCTCCTGTTCGATGCCATCTCGAGCCATCTGTATCAAGAATTTTATTTTCTCTGGTCGCTTTATCATTATCAACGTATGTCTGTACTGTGTGTGCAGAGTTAATTATTACTTCTCCAATCATACCTCTTTCAAGTGAGTAAATTTGTGGACCATTATTATCAAATTTCTCAATGCCATCAGGGAGATTAACGATTGATAGTCTTATGCCATCGTAAACTTTTCCAACCGGAAAGCCTTCACCTGTGCTATCAAGATATTGCTCAAGAGTTATTGTAGAGATTGGAGCAACTTCTGTTGATCCATAGATTATTTCTCCTTGAACATTTGGATAGACCCTTTTTAGTTTTTCACAAAATGATCGTGTCACCGGACATCCACCAAGAGCTAGGTTTTTTAAACTCTCTACTTTTAGTCCATTCATATCTAGGTACGTTGAAAGATTATCGTTAAATGCAAATGATCCACATGTTCGTGTGACATTCCACTTCTTCATTTGATGATAAATGATTTCGGGATTTATATCTGAGACATTCGCAAAGCTCACGGCAGGTACGACAGTTGTTATAGAGCATATCAGATTCATAAAACCAAACATCGGGAACGAAGGGAAGTCGATTGTTTCTTCTGTGCAATTCCAAAATGTCTTAATGGCCTTAATTTGTTCTGTGACATTTTTGATGTTTCTATCTGAGCCCTTTGCTCTCCCTGTTGAGCCTGAAGTGAAGGTAATGAGTGCATGATCAGATTCTTTTAAGTCTACAAAGGCTGGAGTGTGTTCAGTAGTTGAATAAAGAGAGCTTAAGTCTTTAACAAATAAACGCTTTTTGTCACAACTATATTTCTTCATTTTCCAAAGACCTGGAATGAAGTAGTGATATTTTAATAGGCGATCTATACTTACTATTGCCTTTGCATTTGAATCAGAAATTGCTGTGAGAATTTTTCTCATCCCAATTCCTGGGTCAAGAAAAACTGCAACAAGTCCTAAAGAGAACATTGCAAGCATTAATGCATATAAATTCTCATTAATTGGGCTTAGTAGAATAATTCTATCCCCTTTTTTATAGCCTTCTTCCAGAAGTCCCTTTTGATATCTTGTAACTTCTGAAGAAAATTCTTTGAAGGTTATTATCTTCTCACTATAGTTAGAAAAGTCTTTGTATTCATTTGGAATAACAAATGCCACTTTGTCTGGGTGTCTTTTTGCATTTTCATAGAAAACTTTTGCCAAGTTATTCATCTAAGCCTCTTGTCTTCTAGTCTTTACAGAATTAATAAGATTCACTTTAAAAATTTTAGATTTAATCTGAAGCTCTTTTAATCGGCCGATGAGATATTTTTGATTATAATTATTATCATTAATTGCACCTTGGAGGAATAGCTCCCTCATCTTTGAGCGTTGAACTTTTCCAGAAGTCGTTTTTGAAATTGTTCCAGGTGCAACAATTGTAATGTCAGACTCTTTAATTGGAAAATATTCACATAAATCATCTGAAATTCTTTTCTTAAGTTGATCTCTATTTACTTGTTTCAAAAACTTAAGATCTTTTCTTGCTTCAATAATAATATGAATTCTTTCTGAGTCTGCCTCTTGATCAGCGACTGCAAATGCGGCAAGCCTTCCTGGTCTTACTTCGTTAGTTTTTGTTGCGTATGTCTCAAGCTCTTCAGCATTAATATTAATACCACCAACAATGATGAGATCTTTTTTTCTGCCAGTAATATATATTTCGCCGTCTTTGATAAAACCGATATCCCCAGTTCTAAGGTATCCATTTATGAATAGTTCATCATTTAGTTCTGGCCTGTTATAGTAGCCCTTTGTCATTGATGGAGATTTTATGATGATTTCACCAACTTGATTTTCTCCACGCTCATCCCCGTTAGAGTTTATTATTTTAACTTTAATGTCATCTAGTGCTTTCCCACATGATACGATCTTTTGAATATCTTCAGATTCAGTTGAAAGTATTATTCTTGAATTGTGCTGCATTTCTTTTTTAGATACATTAATAGTTTTAAACTCTTCAGTGGTGTTTCGGTGAAATGAAATTGCAAGCGTGTTTTCGGCCATACCGTAACATGGTACAAACGCCCTTTTTATAAAACCACATTCTTTAAATTTATCTGCAAATAAATCTAAGGTTGATGAATTTATTGGTTCCGCTCCACAGAGTGCGATTCTTACTCCAGAGAGATCAATTTTCGACATTGCTTTTGAGCGAACTCTCTTGGCCGTCATATGGTAACCTGAATTTGGTGCGACGATGATGTTACCATTATATGTTGAAATTAGTTTTAACCATCTTGTTGGGTTAACAGCGAATTCATATGGAGTCATGATATGGATATTAAATTTATTAACAAGTGGAACTAGAAGTCCGCCAATTAATCCCATGTCATGATGGACAGGTAACCATGAAATTACTGTATTGTCGTTTTTATCTGAAATTATTTGTCCTGAGATCTGTCTTATATTTGCTAGGACGTTACGATGAGTTAAAGTTACACCTTTTGGGTTTCCCGTACTTCCTGATGAGAATTGAATAAAGGCAATATCAGATGGTACTGGAAGATATATATTTTTTTCTGAAGGTCGAAGATCTTTATACTTTTCCTCACTTATATGGATAAGGTCGAGGACTTTAGCACATGACTCAACACTTTTTGACCCAAGAATAATTTTTGCATTAGTTGTACTTTTAATACTTTCGATAATTTCAATAAATCTCTTTTCATTGATCCATAGGTTTGTCGTCACAGGTACAGGAATATTACAGCTATACATAACGGCAAAAAAATTAGTCATGAATTCTTCACTATTTTCTCCCTCAATGAGAATGCATTCATTTTGGGCCAAGGTCATTAAACGCTTTGCTTTTTTCATTGCTTTATAAAGGAGCGACCTTGCACTTGTATTTAGGGGAACTTTTGATCCTTGATGAATATAAATATTTCTTAAATCACTATCTCCACTTACGATAGCGTCAATTAATGATTGAAATTTATTTTCAAGGTTCTGTGAGATCATGCCTGCTCCAAAAAATGATGACTTTGTCTTAATATGTCATTTTTTTATGGAGTTCGGTCTTTATTGAAAATAATTCTCAAGGTGTCTACTTTTTAGACACTTTGAGGTTCCTGCAATATTAATTACTTATCTTTGTTTTTTGTCAAGTCATAGAGGATAACTGGAAATAGAAATAAGTCCGTAAGAAGCGCCACCATGAGACCAAGACTCATCAGAAGACCTAGGTTTTGGTTTGGTACAAAACCTGCCAGAATAAATGAGCTAAAACTAACTGATAAAATTAGCGTTGTAATAATTAAGGATGGAGCTGTTTTTTCAAAAAGTTCAATGAGAGAATCTTTGGCATTTTTGCCTTCACCTCTAATTCTAAGGAAGTTACTTGCAATGTGAATAGAGTCATCGACAGCAATTCCTAAAACAATTGATGCGATAACGGCACTTCCAATATCAAGAGGGCGACCAGTCAACTTTAAGATAAGTCCTGTTGCAAGAACTGGAATTAGATTTGGAATAAGTCCTACGATGCCAATCGTAATAGATTTTAAAAATATACTTAGAATAACTGAAATAATAACGAGGGCCATGGAAAGTGAGATAATAAATGAATGAACGACTTTCTCATTGATTGACTGCCACAAGTATCTTTTTCCAGTTACTGCAAGATTTAAATCAAAATCCTTCGCAAGAACATTAATTTCTCTGATCATTTTCATTGTTGATTTTGAATCTTGATTCTTCATTAAAGCACTTAAACGCAGCTTACTTCCTTCAATGTTAAGCTTGTCATTTAAAGATTCACCCTCTGGTATACTTAGATTATAAAGAAAGAGATATTGAGATATTTCTTCATTTGTGTCCGGTAATTTTCGATATTCCAATTTGTTGGCATGAAGCACTTGGTTCATTCGTTTTACAATGTCGACAACTGATACTGTTTTTGTAATGTCTGGAAATTCTGATCTTAACTTCTCAGAGAATGCATCAATTCTTTTTAAAAATTCATGATTTTTAACGCCATTTTCAACCCCTGTGTCAACGGTCATCTCTAAAGAGAAGATTCCTCCAACATTATTTTCGACATATTCAAGATCTGAGGCCACATGATATTTTTCACTGAAGTATTTTAATGGATCTGAATTTACATCAAGTTGAGTTGCCATATAAACTGAAAAAATAGAAAAAACTGCAAATGAGAAGTAGACCACATGCTTGTATGTGATCAAGTGATTCACGAACTTCTTATAATCAATTGGAAAGCTTACTTCTTTCAATTTACTGTTTTTCTGGTTCTTGAAAAATAGAATAATCATCGGTGCTAAAAAGAGGTATGTGTAAAACCAAGCTACAACGGTACCTATTCCTGCAATCGCTCCAAGATCATTAATATTTTTTATGTCAGCACTCATGAAGCTAAAAAAACCAAACATTGTTGTTAATGTTGTGATTATTGTTGGAAGAAAATTCTTTTTAAGCGCCTTTGACATCGTTACATCACTTTTGATACCTGCCTTATTAAAGAGGTAGAAGGTAGATACAATGTGAATAGCGTCGGCTAGACCTATGGCCATGATAAATTCAGGTGCAATTGCAGTGAGATTATGAATAGGAATTTCTAGGTACCCACAAAATGACATCATCGTAATAATAGTCAATATAATCGTAAACATTGAGAGTGCGACAATCTTGATACTTCTAAACTGAAAGAAGATAAAGCAAATCATGATCGCTAGCAGTAATGGAAAAAGGACTTTCAAGTCATCAACTGCTGAGTCTTTAAAAACAGATGTAATAACAGAGTTTCCAGTAAGTTTTATCGTTATACCTTTTGGAGGAGGGTTACTTTCAAGTAGCCCATTCAATTCTCCAACTGTCTGCTTTGAATGTATCTCTTCACCAGGGAGGGCTCGAACTTTAACATAGATAAGTGCAACTTTCTTAGTTGGCCCAATAAACCTCATCATAATATCTTGGTCATTAGCTCTTTCTTTCAATTGAGCAATCGTCTGAGCATTAACTTCTACGTCAATATCCAGCATTGGGCTAATGTTGATTTCATCATCAGTTGAGTCAACCCAGTTATGAGAGGTGAGAGACTCGGCCTTGGCACTGTGGGGAAGTAGGCCCGCCTTTAGTGTGAGTGTTCTTATATATTCGAGTGTCTCTTTGTTAAAAATACCGTCTTCATTAGTAACAACTATTACTGTAGATTCACTGCTTCCAAATTCTTTTTCAAATAAATCGATCTGATGGAGTAAAGGGTCATCCTCTTGAAACCATACTCGATAACTGAAATTCGTCTTCGCACTCATTAATCCAGGAATTGATAAGAGAACACAGAATAACGAGATGAGAACTGTTAGTTTTGGTTTAAGGCAGATAAAGTTTATTAGTTTATTCATTCATTACCGCTTTTGGTGAGAGAAGTTCTTTTGAACTTATAGCAAAAATTCTAAAAATATTTATTACTGCGTAAATTAGTGCGCAAGAGACTAGGAGCTCTTTTGTATTAACTTTGTCTCCAAGGATTGAGATAATTGCAGAAGCTGAAATATTTGTAAGTGTAAAGATAAAGTCGAGCAGGGCATTTGTTCGCGATATGTATCCTTTAGCAACGTAGTGTGAAAGATAGCTGAATTGAGAAGGGACTCGTATAAAAAATAATACTCCCCAAAAATAGAAAACAGTTTGTGAGACGTGATAACTGATTCCAAGGGCCCAGACTAGAAGAAAGATCGGCTCAATGAAGCTTGTAAAGTACAGAACTTTTCCAAGTCCAAATTTAGAAATTACTTTCTTGTTTAAGAGTGCTCCAGTTAGCCCACCTAGTCCAAAGATTAACATGGCGACACCATATTCCTTTTCTCCTTTACCAAGTACATCGTGCATAAATGGAAGAATGAGTGGAATGACGATACCGGAAAAGATACCAACTAGTGCATGGCGCTCATAAAGACCTCTAAGATCAAATCTTTTTCTTACATAGGAAATTCCATCTTGAATGTCTTTGATGAAAGAGTGGTGCTCGAATTTTTTAAAATGATCAATTTTTATTAGCATAAATAAAGCTGGAGCAATGATAAATGTAGATATATCAAAGTAGACGAGATTATCAATTGATTTGAAATAACTGTAACCCCAAGTTCCGATTAGCGGACCTAGAATATGAACGAGAGCATAACTTGCGCTAAATATATTATTGGCCTTTGCCACATTCTCGACAGGGATTATGTCATTAATAAATGCTCTTTTACATGGTGTTGAAATCCCAGCAAAGATTGTTTTGAGTCCATGAGTCAGCAGAAGTGCCCAAATATTATTTGTGAGTAAGAAAACTATAGAGAGGGGAATTCTAATGACCTCACAAAGCGTTAGAAGATTTCTGCGATTACTTCTCTCTCCAACAGGTCCTGCTGTAATATTTCCAAGTAGCATTCCTGTCACAAAGAATAACTGTGTGAGGCCCATAAAAGATTTATTATGCCCAGAGATGTCATAAATATAGGCCATGAATGCAAAGTTAAATGCATAGGAGCCAAGTGCTGAAATGACTGTGGCCACCATTAAAAAGGTGAAATTCATTTGATAATTTTTCATAGCTAAATTATGACCCAGCTTTGCTCTCTAGGCCAAGCGGCAACACTTTACAGCTATAATTATTTATGGAATTTGAGATGAATTAAAGACAGTAGTGGCCGGCGACTCCGGCCTTCAGAGTGGGATGATAAATTAGATAATACCTAACTTCTCATTAACTTCAGCTTGCGAAAATTCCCCTCTGCTTACTGCAGACTGAACAACCATAAGCGCTTTTTGGTATTCTAGTCTTTCACCTGCATTAACAAGAGATAGATCGATATGTTTTTGGTTTTCAATTGTTGAGTATTTTACTGCGTTTCTTAGTAACTGAATCGCTTCATCAAATGATTTAACATTAGACATGGTAGTTCTCCTTCAAATTCTTTTAGCTATTTTAAACGAGGAAAGAAAGTTTGACCATCATTTCTTAAATTAATAACTCGGCATGTCTAAAAAAAAATTGGCCAAATACATGACAACACATATTTTTTTACGTTAAACTATTTTGGTTTGGTATTTTAATACACATATAAGAGACAAACTACTACTAAAGGATTGGTATTATGGTTAAATGGATTTTGTTAATTTCAGCACTTTTCTCAGGGAATGTTATGGCCCAAGAGAATTTCCAAGTTATCGTTAACGATATCTTCGGAGCAATCAATGGAGCATATGCACCATTTCTATTTTGGGAAGTTCCCTTTATTAAGCTTCCACTTATTTTATTCATTATGGTTTCAGGTGGTATCTTCTTCACGTTTAGATATGGCTTTGTAAACATTAGACTCTTTAAACACGGAATAGATGTTGTTCGTGGAAAATATGACGATCCTGAACATGAGGGAGATATTTCTCATTTCCAGGCCCTTACTTCTGCGCTCTCTGCTACTGTTGGTCTTGGTAATATTGCCGGTGTTGCTGTTGCAATTGGTGCCGGTGGTCCAGGTGCAGTGTTTTGGCTATGGGTTGTCGCTTTCTTTGGAATGTCGATGAAGTTCAGCTCTTGTACATTCGCACAATTTTATAGAATTAAAGACTCTAATGGAAATATTCTTGGTGGACCAATGGTTTACCTGACAGAAGGTTTAAAGGAGAGAGGTTTCTCAAAACTAGCTAAAGTTTTTGGTATCTTCTTTTCTTTCGCTACAATTCTTGCATCATTTGGAGGAGGGAACCTTTTTCAAGCAAACCAAACTTTTGAAATTATCAAGTCTCAATATCCTGGAGCGAATCCATGGGTTGTTGGAGTTACTCTTGCCTTCCTTGCTGGAGTCGTTCTCATTGGTGGTATCAAAAGAATCGGTGAAGTAACTTCTAAGCTTGTTCCACTTATGTGTGGTTTCTTCGTTATTAGTTGTCTAGCAATTATTTTTTCAAATATTTCTATGGTTCCAGAAATGTTTGTTTCAATCTTTAGAGAAGCCTTTTCTCCAGATGCTATTTATGGTGGTTTTCTTGGTGTACTTATTCAAGGTGTAAAGCGTGCTTCATTTTCAAATGAAGCGGGGCTTGGATCGGCAGCGATTGCTCATGCAGCTGCAAAAACAGATGAGCCAGTAAGAGAAGGTGTTGTTGCTATGCTTGGTCCAGTTATTGACACGCATATCGTTTGTACAATGACTGCTCTTACAATTCTAATTACTGGTGCTCACTTACAACCAGAGCTAGTAGGTAAGGGAGTTGAGATTACTTCATACGCATTTGGAACACTTGGTTCTTTTATGCCAAAACTTCTTTTAGTAGCAATTTGCGTATTTGCTTATTCAACAGTTATTTCGTGGTCATACTATGGAGAGAGAGCAACAGAGTACCTTTTTGGGAAAACTCTTGGACACAATGCTATTCGAATCTATAGATTATGTTATGTATTCATCATTATTCTTGGGCCGGTATTAAGTATTGGTAACGTTGTTGATTTTGCAGACCTTATGCTTCTTTCAATGGCATTCCCGAATATTCTTGGTATGATATATTTAAGTAAGTTAGTTAAAGATAAGACTGATGATTACTTTAAGAGATATAAATCAGGTTCAATGAAAATTTATAAATAAAAAGGTGGGCCCAAGAAATTGGGCCTTTTTTATATGCTAGAACAAATTAAAATAATTTTTGAAAATCATGACTTTCTAGTGATCTCTAAGCCAGCCGAACTTAGCTATCATGGGGATGGGCTACATGAGTTTCTGCGTAAGCAAACGAATGGTGATATTTTTGGTGTCCATCGTCTCGACAAGGTTACTTCTGGGATTTTGATTTTTGCAAAAAACTCTGAGATGGCCGCAGTTCTTTCAAAGAAATTTGAAAGTAAGGAGATGAAAAAAATCTATATCGCAATGTCAGATAAGAGACCTTCAAAAAAACAGGGTCTAATCAGAGGTGATATGGAAAAAAGTCGTGATGGTAGTTATAAACTAACTAGAACCTTATATAATCCTGCGATCACAAAGTTTGAGACTAGACAGGCCCAGCAAGATGGGCTGAGAATGTTCATTCTTTACCCTCAAACGGGAAGAACTCATCAGCTTCGAGTCGCGATGAAGTCCTTAGGTAGCCCAATTCTGGGTGATAAACGCTATGGAGGTAGTGATAGTGACCGAACATATCTTCATGCTTTTGAACTTTCATTTGAACTAAACGGAGAGGAGTTCTCATTTAAAGTACTACCTACTGGGAAGCACTGGCCTTCTGATTTATAAGATCATTTGTTTCAAGGAAATCCCAGATTGGTGCCGCAGCATCAATGTCATTATAGATTTGTAGGATTTTCCCTTGGGCAAAAACCTTTCTTTCACTAAGAAAGCGATCAAGTGAACCTTGCTTTCCTATTTCGATCTTAGGAGGAAGAAGTCTTGCACTTCCTTTTCTCATGTAGGAATAATTTAGTGCTTTTGACGCTAATGTTGCTTCAAGTTTATCAAGAAATCTGTTTGCATCAACTTCGTTATGGGAAAATTCAAAGTACCATCGATAACCTTTTTTCTGTGATTCGTTTTCATATGCACTTAAAAAGAAATTAGAGACCTGTAAGGACTCTTCCTTGGCAACCAGATCAATAATTTTGTGAATATCTTCTAGTTTAATTCTTTCCGCACCACCAATTGTGACATCCTCTTTTTCTCTTCCAAGTATTCTTATGATTGGAGGATTATGCTCTAGAAGCTCAATCGCATCACCAACGTTGTAATTAATGAGACCGGCATAAGTAGTGAAAAGAATGCGATAGCGCTTTCCTTTTTCTAATTCAGTAATTGTAAGCTTTGGAGAGTCTAGAGAACTCCCTACTTCTTGAAAGAGAAAAACAGACATGTCCAGATCGACTAAAAGCTTTCCTTCTTCCTTATATTGAAATGCAACTGCAGACTCCGTTGCAGAGTAGACTTCGAAAGTTGGAATATCTCCGATAATTTCTTTAATACGTTGACGGTAATTTCTAAGAGGAGAACCTGACCAGATATAAATTTTGAAGTTCTTCCAAATATCTGTGATTCTTTCCTTATCTCCAAGCATTGCTTCAAGAATGGGAATTGCAAATGATGGCGGAGAACTAAAACCATGTATGTCTTTATGAAGAACTTCTTCTTTAATTCTACTTATCTTCTCATTTGTGTCACTTATTTTTAATATATCAATTGACGGATAAACTCCCTTGCGTGAAAAGCTTGGTGCCAATTTTGTCATGATTCCTGTGGCCATGCCAATTGTCACACCATCATTTTCTTCAGTGACAAGAGTTGCTGGATTCACGAGTAGGCCTTTATCTAGAATGTTGAAGTCATTAATATACTCACAACTATGGGCCGCTGTTTTTAGCTGAAAATTTTGAAATGATTTAATTAACTTTTTTGGGTAGGGAATATACTTGTGTGCACCCGTTGAACCACCTGTTTGGGCGATATATTTAATTTTGTCTCGGGTTATAATTCCTGGCCGATTATTCTTTTTAATTTCATCAATAAATGGTTTTAAAATCGTGGCGTCCGTAACCGGAAATCTTTTTAAATCTTCGAGACTCTTGATTTTGTCGAGCCTAAACTCTTTTTCAAAAAGAGTTCCTTTGAAGTAGGAGAAAATATCTTTACAAAGTTTTTCTTGAACTTGAAGAGGCCTTTGTGTGAAGGCCTCTATTCTTTTATTCTTTTTCTTGTTTATGTATTTTAAATACCAAGATTTGATACTCATTTATTCGATCTTTCCCATGCCTCTTGTATGCAAGCCGCGATTTTCTCTTTCCCATCAGGCATTTTTGCACATTTAAGGGGAGAAGATGGTCTCTTTGGAGAGTAAGCAAAATTTATCATATAAGTACCAGTCTCAAAATCATATGATGGTATAATGATAAATCCACCATTGCTGTCATCATTCTTATGCATACGGTACACGATTTTTGTCACAAGGTGACCAACCACTGCTCCAGCAAGAACATCTGTTGCCCAGTGTTTCTTATCATGCATTCTAGCATAAGCCGTCATTGATGCAACTCCGTAGGCAACATATGGAACCCATGCATGATCTTCTTTATAGACTTCAGAGATAACAGTTGCGAGAGAAAATGCTCCCGATGTATGCCCTGAGAAAAATGAGTTATTTCCCTCATATCCAAATTTATATGGACCGGCTTCTTGGTTTGGTCTCTTTCTGTCAAAACTCTTCTTGAAACCTTCTGTAACAAGTTGTGTTGCAAGTCCAGCTGTAACAGTGATAAGTCCAACATCCTTCATTTTCCCATCTTTAAATACAACCCCTAGAAAGTAAGAGCCAAGTGCAATTGGTGGAATTAATTCTTTACCAAACAAGTTTGCTACATCAGCAATTTCTTGTGTTTTTTCTGTTTTAGTATCTTGGATATAATCCATGATTTCTTGATCATTATGAAAAGCTACTAAACCTAAGCTTGTAGTTGCTGCTAGCATAAGCAGTTCAGAGTTTGAAAGACCAAGTGGAATGAAATATTTCTTTCCTGTTTTATCATTTGACTGATCGACCATGTCTCTAAGAGTTGAAGATTCAATATATCTCCCTCGAATGTCACTTAGTGAGAGAACTTGTTTTTTTCCGGTTACAACATCTTGTGCTTCTACTTGTTCTTCTGTACAGCCTTCAATTGTATTTTTACACGCGAAGAGATCATCTAACATTCGTTTGCTGCTAGATCTAAAATCAATTGAATTTTCGTCAACAGTTACACATCCTTCTAGTCTCCATTCGCACTTCTGTTCGAGATAGTTACTAGATGAGCTCGAAAAAAAGAAATCGTCTGTTGCATTCGAATTTAATGGGCCAAGAACACTTGCAAATAGCATTAGTGATAGGCCTATAGATTTCTTCATGCGTCTCTCCTCGTTAAATTATTTTGATTTAATTTATAGTGAATTTGTTCATGTCGCAATGCATCATGTAAAAATAACAAATAATTTTTCTTAACAGATCTCAATAAATTAAGAAGGTTACGATTTTTTTTCTTTTCTTTAAACTTAGTTAGATTTTGTAACTAGTTAATATAGCGAATGATCAATAATTCTCAGATAAAAGCTTAAATATATATTAACCATTGTTTTGTTGAGAATAAGAAAAAATAAGCGATCATATATTTAAGAAAATGCTCAAGGAGATTAGCATGAAAAAAGAATTACAAGTAAGTTTAGAACAATTAACAAAATATCGATCACTCATTGATACTGAAAGTCTTTTCGATGGGGAGTCTCTTTACGTAAATAAAGGGCTTGATAATAAAATTTCAATTTATAGTACAGATGGTAGTGAGTTAATGCTTTTTGAAAACGCAGCAGAGTTTGAATTACATGTTGGTGTCGAATTTGAAAGTATTGGAGACTATCAATTGGTTTATCACCAAAGTGAAGAAGGGCAGCAGATTTCACTGCTGCCAGTTATGATCTCACCAAACTTTGCGAGACTTGATTCATAGATTTAATAAAGAAGACTATCTTTTCTAATTTTTAAAAAGTCAGCACTTCCATTTATTTCTATGTTTCTTAATTTATCCATCGTTTGATTATTTTCAACCCAAAGGCGAATGGAGTCACTTCCGTTGATTAAGTCAATTGGAAGTTTTTCATATTCATATTCATAGGCCTTCTTAGACCATTCGAACTTATCTTTTAGGTGGTGATATAATTCACGACAAAGAAATTGTCCTAGTTGCCAAGAGCGAAACTCCAATGGATTTGTGACGTGGATATGAATTCCTCCACAGGCCGTTCCTGCGTGTTTTTGGAATGTTGGCATAAACACAGTAGGTCTTAACTTGAACCCTTCAAAATCCATTTCTTCGAGTTTAGGAGCAATCTCTTCGTAGAAGCTATAAGGTTCAATTGCTGGATGTCCGATCACTTCTAAACTTCTCGTTGTTCCTCGTCCTTCTGAAATATTCGTTCCTTCATAAAGAACAGTCCCACAAAATGTGATTGCTCCATCCGCTGTTGGAAGGTTTGGAGATGGGTTTAACCAGTGAAGTCCAGTGTCTTTCCAAAACATTGATCGCTTCCAGTTATCCATTGTGACAACGTGAAGATCAATGTCGAGCTGGAACTTATTTTTAGCGAAGTTTGCTACTTCTCCCATTGTCATACCGTGACGTTGAGGAATCTCCATGCAGCCCACAAATGATTCGTAGTTCTTATCAAGAACATTACCTTCAATCAATTCTCCACCCACTGGGTTTGGGCGATCAAGGATGATAACTCTAATTCCTTTGGGTCCACATTTTTTGAGGATGTATGTCATGGTTGTAATATAGGTATAAACGCGTGTTCCTACATCTTGTAGATCAATAACAAATGTATCAACACCTTCAAGCATTTTATCTGTTGGTTCACGCGTCTCACTATAAAGTGAGTACACCGGGAGTTTGAAGTAGGGATGTGTGTAGTGATCAGTTTCAATCATATTATCTTGAACATCACTCACAAAGCCATGTTGTGGGCCGAAGAGTTTTACAAATCTGTTCCCAAAGATTTCTTTAAAAATTTGAACAGAAGAATTAAGCTCTTGGTCAACGCTTGCAGAGTGGCATAAGAGAGCAATATTGCCCTTAAATAATGATTGTATATTCTTGTCTGATTTTAGTTTTTCTATAGCTATTTTTGTCATTAAAATATTTTGAAGTATTTAATTTTAGAAGTAAAGATTATTCAAAGTTTGATCTGCGTCAACGGGATTTGATGGTGGCCATTTCTTAATCAATTTCGCTATAATTAAGTTATCACACACGGAGAATTTACATGAAGCAATACCACGATTTAATGAAACATGTTTTAGAAAACGGTCAAACAAAAGAAGATCGTACAGGGACTGGAACTTATTCAGTTTTTGGGTATCAAGCAAGATATAACCTTGAAGAAGGATTTCCTCTTGTGACAACTAAGAAGTGTCATCTTCGTTCAATCATTCATGAACTTCTGTGGTTTATTAATGGCGATACAAATATTAAATACCTTAAAGATAATAAAGTTAGTATCTGGGATGAGTGGGCCGATGAAAATGGTGATCTTGGTCCTGTGTATGGTTACCAGTGGAGACATTGGAAACGCCCAGATGGTTCTGAGGTTGATCAAGTCGCAAAACTCGTGGAAGGATTAAAAAATAATCCGGATTCTCGTCGTCACATTTTAACAGCATGGAACCCTGCTGATGTCGATGATATGGCACTTCCTCCATGTCATGCTTTCGTTCAATTCTATGTTAGTGGAGATAAGAAACTTTCTTGTCAACTTTATCAAAGAAGTGCTGATATTTTCTTGGGGGTTCCATTTAATATTGCTTCTTATGCTTTATTTACAATGATGTTGGCCCAAGTCTGTGATCTTGGTCTTGGTGACTTTGTTCACACTATGGGAGACGCACATCTTTACTCAAATCACATTGATCAAGCGAAACTTCAATTATCTCGTAAACCATTTCCTCTGCCACAGATGAAGATTAACCCGGAAGTTAAATCAATCTTTGATTTTAAATTTGAAGATTTTGAACTTGTTGGTTATGAGGCCCATCCACATATCAAGGCCGAGGTTGCAGTTTAATGCTTCTTTCAATGATTGCAGCTTACGGCAAAAACCGTGAGCTTGGACTCGATAATAAGCTTCTTTGGCACCTGCCTGCTGATATGAAGAACTTTGTTCGACTAACAAAGGGTAAGGCCATTGTTGTAGGAAGAAAAACATTTGAATCATTCAAAGGACCTCTTCCAAAACGCATTAATATTATTTTAACAACAAATAAGTCTTACCATTATGAGCATGAGAATGTTCGTATCGTTCACTCTGTTGAAGAATGTTTAAAACTAATTGAAGAACTCAAGCTTGAGGAGACTGTAATTTGTGGCGGAGCAGAGATTTATAAGATCTTCTTACCACTAATTAAACGTTTTTACCTTTCGATTGTAGATTGGGAAGGCAAGGCCGATACTTTCTTTCCTGAGTTTGATATGAGTGACTTTAAAATTCTTGAAGAAGTGAATCATGCAAAAGATGAAGAAAACCTCGCATGGAGGTTTCTTGATCTTGAAAAAGTTTAGAGAAGTTCAATTCCAAACTCAGTCAGGGCCTTTGATAGACTAATGAGTGGAAGGCCAATGATTGCTGAGTGATCAGGGCAATCAATCTTATCAAAGAGTGCAATCCCAAGTGTTTCTAATTTATAAGAGCCACAACTATGAAGGGGTTGATCGCGTTTTACATAATTTGTTATTTGTTTCTGGGTAAGAGCTTTCATTGTCATGGAACTTACAACGCTCTCTACGATCTGCTTGTCCTTGGATACAAGTGCATAGCTGGTGATTAGCTTATGGGTTTTTCCTTGTAGTTTAGAAAGTTGTTCGATGGCCTTCTCTTCAGTTTTTGGCTTAGAAAATATTTGACCTTCGAAGTCTAGAACTTGATCTGCGCCAATGATAATGGCATCTGGATATTGTTGAAGAATGACCTGAGCTTTAGCAAGACTGAGCTCTCTTGAGATTTCATACGGTGAGTGATCAGAGTTTTTAATTTTATCTTCATCAAGCTCAGGTGATACAGAATCAAAGGTAATACCAAATTGTTTTAGTTGGTTTTGTCTAAATATTGATGAACTTCCTAATATTAGTTTCATAATTTCTCCTTGAATCTTAATTATTACCTGATTTTTGGCGATAAATAAAGAAAGGAGATACCTATGTCTAAAACTGAATTTCCATATTTACACGGTTTTGATACCACTGAACAAAATAGGCTTAGAAAGCAGGCCGAGTTTACAGAACATACGGTTTATAAAGACATTAACTTATCACAAGTAAAAAAATTAATTGAGGTTGGCTCTGGAGTAGGTGCCCAAACGGAAATTCTTCTAAGACGTTTTCCTAAAATTAATATTGATTGTATTGATCTTTCAACAAACCAACTCGAGGCCGCAGAGCAATCTCTTGCCAAGTGCGCCTACGCCAAGGATCGTTATACACTTCACCATATGAATGCTACAGATATGGAGTTTGAAACAGCATCTTTTGATGGTGCTTTTCTTTGTTGGATTCTTGAGCACGTCCCAGATCCTGGGAAGGTTCTAAGTGAAGTTCGAAGAGTTCTTAGACCTGGTTCTGTTATTTATATAACCGAGGTTTTAAATTCAAGTTTCTTTCTTGAACCATACTCACCAAATGTGTGGAAATATTGGATGGCCTTTAATGATTATCAATATGATATGAAAGGAGATCCTTTCATCGGTGCAAAGCTTGGCAATATTCTGATGCAACAAGGTTACCGCGATATCAAGGTGACGACAAAGACATGGCATCTTGATAACAGAAGGCCAGGAAAGAGAAAAGAGTTCATTGAGTTTTGGACAGACTTGCTACTTTCCGCAAGCGACCAACTTGTTAAGGATAAGTATGTCGACGAAGAGACTGTCAAAAAAGCTACTGAAGAACTTAAGACAGTGAGAAATGACCCCAACGCGGTCTTCTATTACTCATTCATTCAGGCAAAAGCAAAGGCCTTTTAGTGCGAAAAAGCGTCATAATTTTTTGTACATTATTATTCAATCTGATGGCCATTAAAATTTCTGATGGCCTGGAACTTTCGAATCGAATGCCTGCTTCAGAGGAAAAGGTCTATAAGAACTCTTGTACTCAAGGTATTAAATCTTTCTTTTCAAGAAATGATTTTAGCATTACTAAGTATGAAGATTATTATGCAAAAATAAACGTTAGTAATGAAGTTCTTGAGTTTGACAGTATTGAACATTATGTTGCTTATATTGATAAGAAAGTTGAGAGTTCTAATATCTCCCTTGCTGAGTTTCTTTTGACAAGAGTCAAATCAAAGAAGCTTACTCAGTTTTTTATTAATTCTTCAAGGCCAGATAAGTTTTATAGCTTTCTATTCGATGGAATATTTGAAGAGTTGATTTTAAGTTCGATAAAAATCAAATATATTCCTAAAAGTAAGGAGTTTGCACTTAAAAAGCTGATCATAGAGAAGATGGCAGATGAGGCCTTAGTAAAGCTTAATAGTAATTCTTCTTCGACTTGGGCGAGGTTTGCCAATTCTAAATTTGTAAGCAACTCTCTCGAACTTGTTTCCTATCTTCCACTTGCCTTTGGAATGCCGCCTTTGAAAATACCACATTTTTTATTAGGGAATGAGAAAGAACTATTAAAGGCAAAAAATCTTGATGAACTTGAAAAGATGTTCCTTGAGCTATCGCAAGAAGATCGAGACCTCCTTACAGTAAAGAAAGGTTATGATGTTTTTAGAAGATATTATGCAGTGATGATTGCTGGATATTATTCTTATGTGACGGCCGTCGAAGTTGTTGAAGTTAATAAGAATGAGGATCTCTTAGTTAGTATGAATGAAAGTGTTGATGAGGCAATCACAGACTTAAAAGAGATGTCGTCGCCTAGTTGTAAAAGTATCTATCGCTGCCTGGACGAGTACCGACTTGACTGGGATGGGCAGGGTGAAGATGTATATTTAGAGTATAAAAATGTTTGTAAAGACGTATATTCGGTAAGTGAAGACTGTTAAAAATCTATACACACCTGTAAAGATTACTCCAAAAAGAGAATTCTTAGATAAAATTTATATAATACTCACATTAACTTCAAATAATGTGGGTCTTTTACATGTTATCAAAAAAGATAAAATTCTTTATTGCTATTTTCGTTTCACTTATCAGCTTAGCGAGTGGAGTACATGAACTCGACTATAAACTTAATAATGCTTATGTATCGTATTATAAATCAATATATCACTTTATAAACCTAGCTAATAGTTCTGAGAAATTCTACTTCGAAGACTATCAACGAGATGAAATCTTAAAGATAACGTCGAGGTTTATTACAGAACTTGACCAGGCCGTTCCTGATCATGAAGATCTCGGGCGCGATCGTAATATTTATTCAAAAAAGAATAAAAGCTTCGTTCTTAATAAAATTATTTACTTTAAGTGGTTATCACGTTTTATTGAAACGTCAATGAGTGGTGGGAATGCTCTTGTGGCAGTTGTAGGTGAAGATAGCAAGAGATTTAAAAAACTAGTAAAAGCTGTGTTAAGACAAGGTTCCCAAGTAAGAAATCCTAGTAGAAATCACGATAGTCGCTTTAAAAATAATCTTCGAATAATTGATATGTATAATGATGTTGATAAGTTGATAAAGACTCATAAGCTTAAATCTTTTGAAGCAGAGCTTGTTGCCCAATCGCTTTCTGAGCTCATTGAAAGTTTGTCATCAATTAGAGAGATCTCAAAAGATATAAACTACAAAGTTGGAAGTTATTCAATTTTATATCATCTCAAGGTTTTTCTTCTAAAGGCCGCAAGCTTTATTGCTCTTCCTGGAGAGCATAAAATTTCTTCAAATACTTTGAATCAAATTGATGAAGAATTATTACCTGGCGATATCGGTGTTATCCAACGTTATAATAAATTATCAAATATTGTTTTTAAGGGGAATTGGACTCACTCTTTGATGTATCTTGGAAGGTTTTCAAAGTTTCAAAACTACTTCGATAACGATATTAAAACACGCGTCTTCTATTTCCAAAGGTGTATTTCTGAAGATCTTCAGTGTAATGATTATATATCTTACCTTGAATTAAAATTCCCTGATGCCATGAAAAAGTTTATAGATGGAGAGTATCTAAAAGATCCAATTATGACTATCGAGTCCTTGAAGCCTGGAGTAATTCTTTTTAATCAGAAAAAAAGTATGGGTTGGGATAATTTAGCTTTGTTTAGACCTCGCTTGTCTACTTTGGATAAGGCGCGTGCTATAGAAGCTGCATTTAGTAAGCTTGGTGCGCCATATGACTACAATTTTAATGGACAAACCAATGATAGATTAGTTTGTACAGAGTTAATCAGCTATTCTTATCAGAGCGATCCTCGTATTTTTAAACAAGGAATCTCTTGGGAGATGAACTTTGTAATGAATCATCCTGTAATGTATGCATTTGACATTGTTGAGACTTATTTTAAGAGAAAAGGTAAGTCCAATCAGGAGTTAGACCTTGTTATTTATGTAAAGGGTGAGAAGGGAGAGTTCGGTAAGGCCCGACGTGGTAGTGAGGCAGAGCTTTTAAAAACTGTTGATTTAAAAGATTAGTGTCTAAATAATAGACACTAATATTCATGATAATTAATTGAAATAACACAAATGTCATTGGAATAGATTTTGCAGAATATAACCTACTAACGAGGTTATATGATAAGAAGTTTTATTGTTCTATTCATTTTTTCGAGTCTTTTCTTGAGCTGCCAAAAGGAAGAATCTTCTACAGATTCGATGGCGAACTTTATTGTTGATAATATCTCTGATGCATCGGTAATGCTTGTTAATGATGGTGAGGAATCGTCTGTTAAAGAATTAAAAAACCGTGCTATCTATAATTTTAAAGCATGTCTTAAGGACCCATCTGTTGGACGACCTATTCAAGATCAACAATTCTCAGTGGTCATTTCTGGTGAAAAACAATCTTTAAAAACAGACTATAGTGGATGTCTTAACATTATTACAGCTATTCGTCTTGATAGTTCAATGTGTGAAAAAATTTATGACTATAACTTAGAAATCGAAGGACTTGATCTATATTTTGGCAAGAAAATTATTGAGTTAAGTCTAAATCCATATGCTCAAAGTACTAAGTCTCTTATTGATAAGCGTTACAGTAATATCGCTGTTGATTCTAGTTCATGTGAAGATGTAGGAATTGAGATTGTTGATACAATTGTTGAAAATATCCAAACAACAAAAGGTTTAAAATTTCGTTTAGCTCATAGCCCTGTTTATCGTCAAAGTCTTCTTGATGGTACTACTAAGTTCATTCCTATCAAAAGTGATGCTGTTTTCAATACGAAATATCACTTACTAGCTTTTGTAAATGGTGAAGCAGTTCTTGTAGACACCGTAAGTTCGGATGTACTCTTGAAATCGGGAAAGCTTGAAGATGTTGTTAGCTTTAAAATGTTACCAAAAAGTATTTCAGATATTGATCATTTTGAAATCCAATATACTGTAAAGTCAAAAGATGAAAAATTTGAAGATCAGTTCTATTCAATCTCATCTCGTGACATTACCTTTAAATCACGTGAGCCACTGGTTAAAATCGATGAACTTTCAGAATATATTTCAATTCCTACAGAGGGAGTCGACCTTACAAAGAATGTTGATGTGAGAGAGCTTTCTGTAAAGTCAGTTGTCGATGAAAATGCAACAGTGTTGAGTGATCAGAGAGCAAAGAAAGTAGAGATGTCTTCTTGTTTCTATGATAGAAACTCTGGAAGTGATTATTACAATTATGTAAATAAAGAATTCAAGATCTCTGCAGATAAAAAAGATCTACGTATTGTTGTTGGTTCTCCTTCTACTGATGAGAAAGGATGTTTTACTTTTTCAGTAGTTAGAAACTATGAAATGTTTAAGGGTTCTAAGTGGATTGATTATAACCTGAATTTTACTGTTAATAATGAAACTGTTTCAATTCCTATGTCTATTAATCCTTGGCTGTCGAATTCTGTCGTGAGAGATCTTAGAAGAAATCAAGTGACGGATACTACAGAAATCTCTGGAACTAACTCACTAGTTATCGATGAAATCAAATATGGACAATTAAGTAACGATGAGAACGAGTTTTATGTGAATCGTTTTGCTCAGCTATTTTTTGAAAAACGCTATTATATAAAATTCAATCCACGTGTTTTACTTGAAAATGGTCAAGGGCATATTGCTTCCCCAAAGGCATTAAACTTTGGTAAGCTAAAAATTAACCTCCAATTACTTGTTGGTAAGGAAGCTAGTACTAAAGACTCAAAAGAAATTGATTTATCTGGATTCAAAGTCATAACTGCAACAACTCTTGAGAATACTATTGAAGAGTCTGGAACATTTTTCACAAAATTTAATCTACCAATTGAAGTTTCAGATGCCCTTTATCTTGCAGTAAAGTCATACTTAAAGGTTGAAGTTATTCCAACTGAGAACCTAAATGGACTTGAGAAACAAACGTTCTTAATTGATTTCTTTGGAACTTCGAGTAATGAATCTTCTAAGACCTATTCAAACTTTATCAATTTTGATGAGGCCGAAAACATCCTTGGTGAAAGCTATATTACTGAAAAAAACATTTTTTCAAGAGGGTTACAAGCGAGGACGTCTAAATCATCTCTTGAGCTTTTTAAAGAGCACTTAGCTAATAGCAAAATCAATATTGGAAGTTTTCAAACTATTGAAGATTTTTTAAGCTCCCCTAGAAATAAAAAGGCCGGGATTAATTATTCAAATCTCAGAATTTTAATGCAGGTTGAGGAACAAAAAGTACCTAGAGCAAATAGAATTACAGAAAAACTATGTCTATACGCCTTACCAGATATCAGTGATTACTTCAAAAGAGGAGAGTGTGAGAAAAACCTTTCTCGTTTTGTGACTATCTCTTCTGCTGAACATATTGAAGATATTGTAAAAGTAGGTGAGTACAGCGATCTTGGACTAACTAAGGCGGAGTTTGACAGCAAAGCAGAAGAAAATAATGGAACTATTACAAGAGGCCATGCTTTTATGGCGGCGAAAGGATTTAGAGCTGCACATTCTCGTGGGGAGCATTCTGGGCTTTCTGAGAGTCTTTCTGCAAGTATGTTCTATGATGGTCCGCCAAGCGTTTTCTTTTTCTCGGCAGGGTTAAGTAAGTCGCACGAAGTTTATACAAATGAAGATAATGCAAAAATTCAAATGATGTTGAATAGACATGCTACTTCCCTAAACAGAGTGAATTTGACTTATAATTCAATTGGCGCAAAGTTTCCGGCCTATGTTAAGAGGTGTGTGCTCATTAATGTTGTACATAACCAAGAACTCTCAACACTTGTTTGCGAAAAAGAGTCACGTCGTCGTTTTGTAGATGAAAAATGGTATTTTATTGGTGAAGTTGACGCTAATAAGCATGGTGTACTTACGGATGGAATTCAAGTTGGTGAGCATGCTTATTTAAAAGTTATTCGTGGTGAGAAGAACTTCAGTAAGCTATGGGAAAAGTTTGAAGGGCAGGACGCTAAAACAGTTATTGCGCAAATGGAAGGATTTGAATTAGGTGAAAAGCTTCTTGAATACAAACAAGCAGATGAAGTTAAGCTTGAGTTTGAGATGAATAAGGACAGTAGCTTTCCTGGATTAATTAGAGACTAAAAAAGGGTTGAATATGAAAAGAATTACGATTTTACTTCTAGTAGTTTTCTTTGTTGCGCAAGCTGCTACTCATGCAAGCTCGTGTACAACGGTTAAGATATTAAAGGATAAGATTGAAAAGAGTATCTCTGACCGCGATACGCTTGAGGAAGCAATCTTTCTTAGTGACAAAATTAAAGAAGCCTCTAAATGGGCCGAGTGGTCCGATATTTCAAGGAAAGACCAAGAAAAAGGCGGAGATAAGATTTTATCAATGGCCGAAGTTGAATCAATTTTTTCAGCTAAAGAAATCGATATTCTTCTATTAATGGATTTACTTAATGAAAACAAGAATGAAATTCATGGTGAGATGGGTGTAAATCTTGGCATGATTGGTGGTTCCCTAGCATTTTCTTTTGTGGGCTCAAGAGTTGTTAATAAACTTCTCGCTCATGGTTATAAAACAGGATTTATGAAACATGCTCAGAAATTAATTATTGATGATCCAGAAAACAAAAAGAAGGCATCGAAGATTAAAAATCTTTCTCTCGCTCTTGCCGTTATCTCACCAGCGTATTTTGGTTATAAAGAGATTCAACTTTATTCGCTATTAAAAGATACGAAAGAAAAGTTAAATACGATGGCCGAAGTAAGTGCTGCTCTTCCGGAACTAAGTGTTCTTGAAGAAAGAATTGAAAATGATAAGATTAGATTAATGGAGATTGAATCTAATCTTACTTGTGATTAACGGGAGCAGTTTTAAAATACTATAAACTGCTATAGAGAAATGGGGATCATTTATTTATTATAGAAGTCATTTTTTGAACTGAACCCAAAATACCGCCATAAATATCGGGAACTTATCTAACATGAATCTTGGCATGATTTGCATCAATCATGTCATGATATACCGCTGCCCAAATTTAGACTGCCATTCAACTACTAAAAACAAACTTATTTCCAAAGATGGATTCTTTTTTCGGAGAAGTGATTCGAGAAAAATCCAACGTTTTGTCTGCAAAACTTGCGGAGGAAAGTTTTCTCGTGCAACTTTCGCTCTTGAAAAATATCAAAAGAAAAGACGCATTAATCGAAGACTATTTCTCGATCTGGCTACGAACAACTCCATGAGATCATGTGCGAGAAAATACAAGGTAAACTACAAAACTGTACAAAGTCGCATGGATTACTTCTCTAAAAAGGCAAAAAAGAACCAAAAGAAGTTTCTTAAGAAGTTAGAAAAATCTAAAGTACAAGTGATGCAATTTGATGATTTGGTCACTAGTGAGCATACTAAAATGAAGCCGCTTTCGATTACTATAGCAGTCGACAAGAAACGTCGCTATATACTTGCAGCAAAGGTTTCAAGCATTCCTGCATTTGGACTACTCGCTGATAAATCACGAAAGAAATATGGATATCGAAAAAATGATCATGAAAGAGGATTAGAGAAAGTATTTGAAAAAATCAAAAAACGTTGTCAATCAAGATGCAATAATTCAATCAGATGAACACCAAGCATATCCAAAGTTTGTGAGTAGGTATTTTTCTGAAGCTGAATATAAGAGATACAAAGGGGGACGAGGTTGTATCGCTGGACAAGGTGAACTAAAGAAGCTCAGATTCGATCCACTTTTTACATTGAATCATACGTGCGCCATGTTTAGGGCAAATATTAACAGACTAGCAAGAAGAACTTGGTGTACGACAAAGAGAGTCGACATGCTTCAGAAGCATGTCGATATTTTTATAAATTACTATAACTCGATTTATTTGAGAGATGCTGTCCCCATTTAACTGGAGCAGTTTAAAAATAGTAATTAAACCCAACTCCTAGATAGCTGAACTTACTTGAAAGTTCATAGTTTTCATCGGGGTGGGCGCGCTTAAAATCTTTCGACTTTGTCCACGTTTGATCTTTGTAAGCAATAAATGCAAATGGTTTCACTTGCTTGCTATAATTGAACATCCAGCCTAGATAATACCATGATATGTAAATATCCTTACTACTGTAATTTAAAGGTATGTAGTAACTATTTTTAAAATAGATATTGTACTTGTGAGCGCCAGCGTCGAAGTGATGATAAGTTAAAATAAGCTCTGGCTTGAGAGTGAGTAAAGTTTTTGTCCAGTTGTTATGTGTTTTAAGGTTAACACTCCCAGTGAAAAGCTTTTCTTTAATTGAGATATCTCTTCTAAGCTTTAAAAATAGTGAAGATCCAAAATCGATGTTTTCACTGCTCTTCTTCCATGACCAGTTTCCAGTTGATGTATTCTGTTGCCAGTCGTTATCATGGCGATGTCCGTAATTGAGATCGGCCTCAAAACCATATTGAACAAATCTACTAACATTTCTTCGAAGTGAAATGTTGGCATTACCTTCATTTCTTTTATCTTCTTTTCGTAAATCAACAGTTGTTACTATTGAGTGTGTTTCATCAATAGTCTTAAAAAGTCTTGTAATAAAATATGGGTTTCCATCTTGTTTCTCATTTCCCTCTGGGAAGTGTGCTCCTATCGCGAGGTTACTCATAATCATTAGTAAGAATATCTTCATACGCGTCCTTTATATCTAATTTATTCTCTAGACCTTCTTCTCCCTCAAATTTCCAATTGAGGCCTTTAGTCCATGGTAGAAATCTTGGGGCCGTGAGTGCTGCATTAGAAGAAATTTTAAGTCCTTCCCCTGCGTTAACAGTTTTTGTTTGTCTGGTTGAAAGGCTTGTCGAATCAACGACACCTTCTCTTACACACATCCAGGTATCTGTATTGCCGTCTATTTCATTTACAGCGACAAAGAATGTCGTTCCCCGTACAGCAAGTGAAGCTGTTCTCGTTGTGACCTTAAGTTTTGTCGGGTGATCAATTATTTTACGTTTAACAAGGTTAAAAAATGAACTTCCTTTTTTAAGACTTATTGTTGTTGGAGATAAGTTGTCCAGTAAACTCTCAATTGAGATGACCGAGTTCGAATTTAATTTAATTGTTGTTCCATCTTCAAATTTTATAACGACAAGAGAATTTTCCTTTGTTGTTAGCGTAGTTGCAGATTTAACTTCGCTTCCTTTTTTAAGGACGGTTTCCTTGTTTTTATGAATAGCGGTAGCTTCACCTTTGACAAAGAGAACCACGCCATCTGCAGCCAGTAGAGTTGAGCTTAATAGAAGAGCAATTATTAAACGAATCATAAGATTCTCCTGTTTTTTATATTGAGTCTAATTCTGTTTTGATGTTTAGACAAATTCTGTTTTTCGATACGATCCATCGAGCCAGTTTTGAAGATCAGATTTATAAAATTTAGAAAAAATATTGTCATTCAAGCCGCCTGGAAGAACAGTGAATGCATAATTTTCATTCATCGTTGTCACCATCTTCCAGCTAGGGAGAAACGAAGAAGCCCGACCTTTTGTTCGGTAGACAGCACCCTGTGAAACAGTTGCACGGTTGCCCTTTACTGGCACATTACGTATATCTCGACTGATAAACGCAGGTAACTTTCCATCGAATAGGATAAAATTCATATCAATTTTGTTGGCCTCTCCCCAAATCTGTGAATCTTTTTTAACTTTTAAAGCATCGATTACATACTGTGCAGCTGATTTTGAATTAAACCATAAATTGTACTCAGGTTCGCAGATTTCTGAAAGAAAAAGCCTATCAAATAGACCATAGAAATCAGTAACAATACAAGTTTCACTTAGCGTATAGTGGCACTCTTTAAGGTTCAATAAGTGATCACTAATAAAGTTTTCAAGTAGCTTTTTATAAAAAACTTCAAAGTCTGTGGCCGCTTCTGAATTGATATTATAATCACAGTCAAAGTCTTTTAGGTGTGAGCTAGAGAACTCTTTATTGTATCTTTTCAAAAAGTGCTCTGCCTGAATCGAGTAGGTTGATGCCTGGAGTTTCTTCATGAAATCTTCTGTCCAGGTTTTCTTAGAAAGCTCTCTGTTAATGTAGTCTATGCGATAATCTGCCATAGGAGCGTTTATTACACAGGCGAAGTTTTCGTCGTTGAGGTTGTTGTTGGCCGTAACAAGAAATCCTTCTTCTGGGTTCTTGTCACGTCTTAGTTGGTTTCCTGGTATAAATCCTTGCCATTGATTTTCTTTTCTAAATCCGAGTAGGGGGAGGAGACCACGGTCTTTACGATTTGGAGCGAGACCTGATTGTTGATAAATAATGTTTCCTTTAGTGTCACTCAATAGCCAATTACAACTAATACAAACTTCAGCGAGAGAGTCTGCTAACTGGTCAATATGGTTTGTCGTGAATATATCTGTTAGGGCCTTGAACGTTTTTGAGGCACCGTCTTTTTGACATGTCCAGGCCATTGATAAATGGAGTCCGTCACTTATTACTTCTGAAGACGGATCATATTCAATGACACCATTTCTCGTTTCAAGAACTCTAATTTTTTCATCATGATGCTTTTTTCTTTTAATAATTTCTTTTCTTTTGAATAACTCGATAAATTCTTCTTCGTTTCTATAGGACTCACTTCTAATCTCTTCGATAAAGTAGTCAATAGTGTCCATAAAACCATATGTAAATGAGAAAGCTAAATCCTGACTTCTTCCCATTACTATCCCTGGTATTCCTGGCATTGAAATGCCAAAGAGATAACTGTCTTTGAGTTTTAATTGCATTTCATACCATACACTTGGAAGTCTGTTGCATTCAAGGTGAGGGTCACATGAGTGTAGAGTTGTACCTTCTGTACTGACCACCCAATTATTTGATGCTTGTACTTTTGGAATCAATCTTAGGAGGTCTTTCGCAGACGGAATTATATTTTGATAAATCTTAGTCTTTTTTAATATGGCCACAAGTTCTGATGAAATCTTTTCTTGTCCATTCATAAGGGATTCGACTTTTTCTTTAGGTACGCCTTTTTGAAGAAGCTCTATAAAGAACTTTTCGAGATCTTGTTGGCCTTGGGCCAATCCTAAATAGCTCATTGCCTTGACCGTCATGATACAGTCTTTTATCTCCCAAGGGCGATATGAAATACCAAGAGCTTTGAGTACGAGTGGAATTTTTTTGGAAATAACGGAGTTAACTCCATCACAATAAGATTGTAAGTAATTACTTGTATCTTGGTCTAGAGTTTGAACTTCAAGTTTGGAGTAATGATCTAATCCTAATGTTCGCATGAATTTATCGATGGCCAGTCCATCTTCATCATCATTCAAAAGTTCACAGATACGCCCACTGGCAATGATGCGAAGAAGTTCCATTTGAATAAAGCGATCAGTAGCGTGGTAATGGCCCTGCCAGTAAAAGACCTCTCCAAGGTCGTTTGTGTCAAACTCAAGAACACGTGTGACACCATTTAGAACTTCTGTTTTATTTGTTTTTTGATTCATATATTTCTCAGTATGATTGATCAAGTCTTAGTACTTCATCAGAAATTAATTGGTGCGCTTTATCCTTTAGCTCGTTTAGGCTATCCAGCGTATGGCCATCAGAATTGATTGGTTCTAAGACACTTAGTTTTACCGTCCCTGAGTTCCAACGAGTTAGATCTACCCACTTGTCAAAACTAGAGACAGCAATTGGGAGTATTTCAAACTTACCTTTGATCGCGGTGACAAAGGCTCCTTTTTTAAAAGGTAATACACCACGACCCTTTGATCTTGTTCCTTCTGGCATGATCCAGATATTGCAATTGTATTTCTTTATTGTTTCGACAACCTTGTCCATGACGTTCCATGCTTTTTTGCGATTGCCTCTGTCAATAAGGATATTCCCTGAAAGCCAGTACATTAGGCCAAAGAATGGAATATAGAGAAGACTCTTCTTACCAACAGAGACTGTCTTACGTGGACAGATTACTCCAACATAGAACATGTCATAGTTTGATTGGTGATTAGAAATAATAACTGAACCCTTAGTATTTTCAAGGCGCTCTTTTCCTTCAATTTCTACTTTGAGGCCAAGAATGAATTTACCGATGTAACCAAAAATTCTTGCGATAACAAAGGTGTTTCCTGGGTGTGCAGGCCTGAAGATACAAATAATCGCCCATAGAGTCGCAAAGATTGCAATGAGTAAGGCGGTAATTGCGAGTCTTATATATTTTAAAATCATTTATTCCTCTTCTTTTAATTAAAACTTATGTGTGAAGCTTGCCATGAGAATATAGATATCATCTTGGTAGAGTGAGGCCTTCTTAGGCTTGGCAGAAACGTAATTTAGTTCGAACTTGTCGGCCCCAAAATATTTTGTATAGGCGTAGTGTTGACCTTGTCTATTCGTCGCTCCATAGTATGGAGAAACGAGTGTTGAAACAATGACGTCACCATCAACATCGAAGTTTTCAAATTTTAGTTCATGAACTTCTTTAATTTTTAACTTAGTCCCTGCTAAGAGAGCAGAGTCATTAGTATTAGAGTTTTCCATGTACTGACCGTAGAAAGTGAGTCCTGAAAAGACTTGTTTAAATCCTACTGCCGCGCTGAGATTATGACCCTCATATTTAAAGTTAAATTTCGAGGCCTCTTCATTACCATTCACTGTGTTGCCGATATAACGCGCCTTGTTTGCAATTGCAGAGTTAAGGTCTCTGATGACGTAGTAGTCGTACTTAAGGTGAAAGAGAAGTGACTTATTGTTGTAATTAAGCTCTATTCCACTTAGGTAGTAATTAGCTGACTTCTCTGTTAATCTTCCTGTTCTATAGACAGTAGAATTACTACTGATTACTTTTTGGTTACCGTTAAACTGTAGCTCAAAATTTTCAAAGTCGATTACTTTAACAACTTCTTGAAGTCCAAGTGAAGGTGAATAAATAAAGAGTGGAGAATAAGTATTATCGAGTCTTGTTATACCTGCTCGAACTCGAAGCCAGAAGATCGGCCTGTATTGATAGTAAGCCTCTTCTATTCCAAATGTCGAAGCCTTGCTATAACTGTCATTGTTTAATGAACTATGTGATCCTTCTTCGAAAAAAATATTCATCTTGCCGTAGTAAGAAGAGGTTTCATCTATTTCACCTTTTGCATATACACCTAATCTCATTCCACCCTTAAGTGAACTTACTTGAGTTGACTCAACGTTTAGGGTGTAGATAGACGTATCAAACTTTGGAGTTGGAAGTGAGGCCGCGAACAGGGGCGTAGCTGATAAAAAAGCTAGAGAAATCGCTTTAAATGAAAAGTTCATATAATTCCTAAATTATTGATTTATAAGTATATTTTAATGAAAATTCACCAAGTGTTAATCTTTTTTTTACTTTCTTACGATAAGTTTACTGTTTTACTAAACTTTTCCTAAGGAAGTGTTATTTATGGTTGTAGATAAAGAATTGATTGACGATTTTTGCTCTGAAGTCACAGTCATTAAACGTGAGTTAGCCGGTTATATCGCTAATATGATGAAACCAAAAATAGAACAGATCGATCCTTCTTACTTTGCTAAGTATGGTAACGCGATAGATCGTATCTATGGAACAGCTGCAACCCTTGGTTACACAGATATTGCTAGTTATTGTCTTGCGATGAAAGAGGTAACTTATATGGCATCACAATCGAATAGCGCCCTTGGTCATAAAAAGACAATCAAGATGATGATTGAATCCATTGCACTTTTAGAGGAGCTGATCACAGCTATTTATGATCAAAGTAAAATGAAGCTTTACAAGAATAAAATAATAATGGAAGTCAAACGCGTTGAGCGTATGAATCGTCAAGAATTTTACTCTATTACTAAAAAAAGCTGCTAATAAGAGGTTATAATGAAGAAGTTATTCATCCTAACTTTACTGACATCAGTATATTCATGTTCGTCGTTTACCAATCGTTATCCTGCATCAATTAGTGACTCTAAATTTGTAAAAGTATTTACTGAAATTGAAGATGCTGTAAAAGAGGGAACTGATTCACCAGTAGTCTGTCACCAAAAACTCGATGAGTTATACTTAAAATTATATGATATCGATTCAAAGCAAATTGCAATGGAAAACTTCACTGATGCACAGTTTGAGTCTTTTGTGCAATCTTCATTTGAATTGCGTCTGGAAATCAAAGAGAAGATGAAGGCCCTTAAAGTTAGTGATGAAACAACGAAACGCTGTTTAACAAGTGTTAAGAATATAGTAAGAGCGCTTCGATATTTGGAAGATTACTTTGTTGAATATTCTTATACAAGAAATAAAGAAGCAATGCCGAAGGAGTTTGTTACTCTTGAAGGACATGGTATATTCTTTCAATCAAACCCTGAGTTTAATTTCAATTCTCATGAAGACTTAAAGTCTGGAGACGTTATTCTTTCGCGTGGGAACGCTTACTCATCTGCGGCAATTGCACGAATTGGTGATGACGATACTCAATTTTCACATTTAACACTAGTCTATAAAGATGAAAAAAATAAGCTGCATACTTCAGAGGCCCATATTGAAATCGGAAACGTTGTAGCTCCTTTTGAAATACACATTGATGAAAAGAATGCTCGTACCGTAGTTTTTAGAAATAAAGATGAAGTCCTTGCTCATGAAGCAGGGAAGTATATGTACAATCACATCAAAGATTACAAGGCCAAGAAGAAAAAGAATATTCCATATGATTTTACAATGGACTATCACTCAGATGATGAGATTTTCTGCTCCGAAGTTATTTACCATGGATACCTAAACGCGGGGAAGAAAATCTATGGTGTTCCGTATGATGTACCCGAACACAAGACAACATTCTCTCCAGGACTCATAAATTTTTTAAATGGTATTGGTATCAAAGTTAATGATAAAAATATCAAAACATTCAATACTTTCGGGCCAGGTGAAATTCAATTTGATTCACGTTTTGATATCATAGCAGAATGGAGAAATCCGCAGAAATTAAAAGATACGCGTTTTAAGGATGCTATTTTGACAAAGATTTTTGAATGGATGGAAAGAGATAAGTATGAGTTTAAATCGTCATTTATTTCTAGTGTCGGAAATTCTTTTGCTTGGCTTATGAGAAAAACTGGATGGTCAAGAGCCGTTGTAAAAGCTCTGTCTGGTGTGGAGCTTGAAGAAAAGTTTCCTACAAATATGGGTGTTAAGCAAATGAATCTCTTTGTTGTTTTAGACAAAGTTGGAGAAACCTTATACAAGAAACTTGAAGAAGAACAAGCAAAATCGAAACAACCACTTTCATTTAAAGAACTTTTTACAATCTTAGAAGAGTATAAAGCTCAGGATTTAAAAGTATATGAAAAGTACAGAAAAGATCGTCGTGAAAATTTACGAAATAATCATGGTAAAGAGCGCAGATTCAAGAGAATCAAATTAGTGAAACCAGACTTCCACTTGTATTTTTCAAAATAAATGAGAAAATAAAATACATAAGGGAGTTTTGATATGAGTAAAGATGAAATAGATCACTTAAAGATTAAGGATCTCGAACATAGAAATTTTAGAAATGATGACTTTTGGAAGAGTATTCCTGGTTTTGCTTCTGTTACACGCGGTGAATTTTCAGATCACATGTGGCAACTTAAAAATTCAATTAGAAAAATCGATCAAGTAAAAAAACTACTTGGGGATAGAATGTCGAAAGAGTTCTATGATGACATGGTTGCAGGTCAACATATTACTCCCATGAACATTCGTATCACTCCATATGTCTTCTCGCTTATTGATTGGAATGATCCATTAAACTGCCCTCTAAGAAAACAATTTCTTCCTGTAGGCTCACAGTTTATTCCTGATCATCCAATGCATATGGCAGACTCACTTTCCGAAGATGAGGATTCTCCTGTTCCAATGCTTACACATCGTTATCCTGACAAGGTTTTATTTCTGCCTCTCACTATTTGTCCAGTTTATTGTTCATACTGTACAAGATCGAGAATTATCGGTGGTTCAACTGAGTCCGTAGAAAAAGAAACTTACGGTGCTAATCAAAAATATTGGGATGATGTTTTTGAATATATTAGACAGCATCCTAAAATTGAAGACGTCGTTATCTCTGGTGGTGATAGTTATATGCTTAATGCAAAACAGATCCGCTATATAGGTGAGAACCTTCTAAAGATTCCACATATTCAAAGAATTAGATACGCGACTAAAGGTATTGCTATTTTCCCTCAAAAGATTCTAACTGATGATGAATGGGTTGGAGCAATTAGTGAAGTCCACAAACTTGGTCGAGCATTTGGAAAACAAGTTGTTATTCATACACACTTTTCAAGTCATCTTGAAATTACAAAGTGGTCGCAAATGGCGATGGATCGACTTTTCTCTGAAGGAATTATCGTTAGAAATCAGGCCGTTCTACAAGAAGGTGTAAATAATCATGTTGACGACATGGTTCTTTTAACACGTAAACTAGGTCTGATTAATATTCAACCTTACTATGTTTATATGCACGATATGGTTCCTGGTTGTGAGCACTTTAGAACGACTTTAAGTGATGGTATACGTCTAGAGAAAGCGGTTCGCGGTACGACTGCTGGATTCAACACACCTACTTTCGTGTGTGATCTTCCTGGTGGAGGAGGAAAGAGAAACGTTTCTTCATATGAATATTATGATAAAGAAAATGGTATCTCTGTCTGGACTGCACCATATGTGAAACCTGGCAAAGTATTTACATACTTTGATCCGATTCATAAACTCTCTCCTGAGGCGCAAAAGCGTTGGCTTAGCGAGAATGACCGTAAGATCATGATTGATGAGGCCATCAAAAAAGCTAATCTATAAGAATTCAATATCTTGACTGCCATCATCGTGTGGCAGTCATTTTCCGTTTAAATAACCCTGAAATACTGTAAAATCAGCACTTTAAACTAAGTGTTCTTGGGTAATTAACCGATAAAAGATAAAATAACATTATCTTTTAAAAAAGTTGGTTGCTATGAGACTACTAATAAAAATTTTACTTTCAATATGTATTTTTAATGCTCAACTTCTTGCGCAGGATGAGCTAAGTGCTTCGCAAGCAAAAATTGAAATGCAAAAGGTTATCGTTGAAGTAAAAAAAGAAGTAGAAGATAAATTTAATAAAGGTGACTCGCTTGAAACAGTTCTTTCATACCTTGAAGAGCTCGAACTAAGTTCTAAAACACTTTCAAATGAGGTTACTGAGCAAATAAAAAAAGCCGGTAGTTTTAATTCTCTTAATGCAAGAGCAAAGGCAACTACTTTAAATAGAGCAATTTTTCTCGAAGGGAAACAATGTCGTAAATCTCTGAATGCTTGCGCTGAAGGAAATGACCAATGTTGTGATGGAAACTTCTGTCGTGAAACTCAGGATGGAAGTTTTAAATGTGTACCAAAAGTTAAAGCAGGACATTGTGACCCAACACTAAATCAATGTGAAGATGGTTCATGTCGTATGCTTCTTCGCTACTCAGATATAAACCTGTGCACGACTTACGGGGACAGTTGTACGAACTCAGGAGAGTGCTGTTCTGGTAGTTGTAATAAAGATACGAAGAAGTGTGAAGCTAATTATCAATGTACGACATGCCTTGATAAAGGAAGTAAGGTATCTTCAGGAGTAGAATGTTGTGATGGCCTATATCCTAATGAAAATGGTATTTGTGTACCGATTATTCCAATCACATTTTTTTACCCAATTAAAAGCTTTTTAAATTTATTTGTGAGCAATTCTTACGCTGCATCCTCTGCTGAAGATATGGCCGAATATGAGAAACTGTTAGCGGAATTGAAAGCTAAAGCAATACAGGCGTCAGATTCGGCCACATCATCTAAGCTCGTTGCTAAATATACAGGTGATTTAAAATCATGCCTTACTTATGTTAGAAGCGAGACAACTGTTAATTGTTATTCAAAAGTATCCGCGAGTATTCAAAGTACAGTATCTGGTTTGAATAATATTATTAAACAACAGGCATCTGTAAAAGAAGAAGCTGCCAAACTTAAAAAGAAAGTTACTGAATTGGGGGCAACTGGTGATAGTGGCTATGCAAGCCTCCTCAATAAGATGAATAATGATGCTAGGAATTGTGCTAAGAATGCAATTGTAGGCGTTGCCAATGGTGCATCATCTTTGCAAAGTGGACAAGAGTGCCTAAGTAGTGTTCAGTCTGAATATTCAGGAATGGTCTCAGATATTGATAGTCAATTGATGCAGCTGAAGGTTCAGCTCGCAGAAGAAGGGAAGAATGTAGAATTCTATTCCCCTGGGCGTGTTCAATCAGATGCGAGCTTGTATAAAGACTATGATGTTAATGCGCCATTGCTTTCAAAAATCACAGTGTCCGACATGAATTCATGTCGTGTAAATCTTTTTGGTGATTATCTTGCAAATCAAAGTAATGATTATTTCAATGTCGTTATTACACTCTTGGGGATGGATTTTATTACAAGTGGTGGTGGTGTTGAAGATTATTTTGACGTTAATAACTGGAACTACCAAACTCAGGCGCAAGAAGAAGATATTCAAAATTTTGATGCCGATAGAATAAAAGAAGATAAATTCAATTCAGAGTATGCAAGCCTTGTAAAAGATGAAATTGCAAAATACTACAGAACATTAACCGTAACAGAAAAGAAAATTTTTGGTTATCTCTTTAAAAACTCATTTGTAGGGGCGAAAGAGAAATCAGTAATTCTTGATTACTATATGAGTGGAAAAGGAGATCAGGCCGATAGTCTTTTTACTCTTTTTGAACCACCTGCTCCTGAAACATACAATCTATTCAAAATTACGAGATTTGAGAGTGTGAAGTTTAAACTTTTCTTATACAAAATGTATGGAAAGCTAAAACAAAAAAGTATTGAGATGATGTGTCGCTGTGTTGATACTATGGGACCTATTAAAGGTGATGCTTGGCTTGAAAAAGATGTTGAAGCTAATTACATTCGAGAATGTCGTGGACGTGGTAAATACAATAAATTTGTAATGATGGAGGATACCTCTTGTCGTGCAGTTGATAACAATGGAAATTGTGTTGATGCTCAAAGTAAAGAATATATCGGCAAGGTACTAAACGACAAGGAAGAAGAGTTTTCCAAAGACCATGTTAACTCTGCAACAAAAGATGAAACGACGGGAAAGGTTGATGTTAAATACAATGATCCTCAAGGCGAGAACGCAGGTTCTTTAATTGCCAATGATTTTGCAATAAATGAACTAGATAAGTTAAAGCAAACAAAAGAGAAAATAAGTAAGGCCGATAAATTTATTGTTAATGGTAAGGTTACTTTTGAGGCAGAAAGAGGTGAGAATAAGGCCGGTCTTGGTGAAGGACTCCTGTTTACTGAGTTCCTACGTGATATGGCCATGATGAAGGTTGAGGCGCTTGCCGATGCAGCAAGTAACAACGTCTTCTCTATTTCGCAGACTTTGTCTATCACGACTCAGTTTATTTCAACTTATAACTGGAGTTATCAGAAAACTCGTACGGAGAGATTTGATAAAGTTAAAAAGTATACTTGGGCGCAACTTGTTTTTGCTTTCCTTATCCAATTAATTACAGGAAGCGACACTGCTGGAGGTGCAGGTTACTATACTTCTGGTACGGTTGGTACGATCAATTTTAAATATGATGGTCAAAATGTCTCCCTGCAAAATGCAATTAAAGATTCTCTCCAATCTCTTAATCTTCGTCCATCGGTAATTTGTGAGAAGAGAAAGTACAAATCAAAGACATGGAAAGTTGCAAGAATTCCAATCGGAAAGAAGTATTACTATAAGTGTATAAGAAATCACATCGAAAATAATAGTGTGTGTAATGATAAGGTTCCAGTTGGTCTTTGCCTCAAGAGTGTTTATGTGACTGATCAAGGTGGAGGTTCTAGCTTTATTATTGATCCATTTATTCCGCATGGTTCAACCCTTGTTAAGAATGACAACTTCTTAAAGAATAAAACAGTAAGGACTCTTGAAAATCAACATATTGATCAAATCAAAGCAAAAGCGAAAGAGTATATAAAGTCACAGTTCTTCGAGTACTCAGATGCGGAGGCAGATCAGTTTGCTGACTTTGTGTTTAAGTATCACTTTTGGTATCCAAAGAAAGCAAGGCTGATCCGCTATATGACACAAGGTCTGATTCCATACTACGAGAGACTAACAGAGAAAGCATTCAATCTTAATATGGCAATGTATAGTGATTTATTTAATACGTCGATGTATGCGCTTAAAATGCATAATGTCTATGTAAACACAGATCGCAATATCGAAAACTCAACAAGAATGTCACAGGACCTCATTGGTAGTGAAGTGACAGAGATTGAGCAAAACCCAAGTGCAGGTATCGTTGGCCACTTAGGTACATTTGCGATGCATAGTAACATCTCTTCTGAGCGTCTCGATATTAATACTGATGGCTTTAGAAAACTTGTTGCCACAGGTCTCAATAGTAGTGATCAAAAAGTACAATCATTTTCAAATGCCCTTAAGAACAGTATTTCGGGGCAAGCAGCTCGGGAAAAGAGAATTAATGGGATGAAAGATTACCTTTCTAAGAAAGGTAAGAGTTCTGAATATGAGAAACTTTTAAAAATTAAAAAAGAGCGAGAAGATGATGCTAATAAAATCAGTGAAAATTTAAACTCATCACTTAAGCAAGGTCTCGGACTCTCAGACTCTCAAATTAATTCGACATCTGGAACATCTCTCGCTTCTTTAAGACGTGGAAATGGTGACAAGAGCGAAGTGAATAAAGGGCCAAATAAAGGTGCAGAAGACAGTAGTGCAATTAAACTTGAAGGTGGTGATGGTCTGAAGTCTCGAGCTAAAGGTGGCAATAGTTTAATTGGCGATAGCACAGATAAAAAGCTAGAGGATCAGCTTTTAGATTTCTCAGATCTTGAAGGTGGAAATATTGAAGGAATTTTTCTTGGAGCGAACGGTGAAAAATTAACGGCCGAAGAAGTTAAGAGATACCTCACTGCTAAAGGTATTAATATATCTAAAATGGATGAACCTTCAGAGAGTGGAATACTTAAAGAAAATGAACGTGAAGGGATTTCAATATTTGATAAATTATCACGCCGTTATGAGCGTTCTGCTTTTCCACGTTTTCTTACTGTAAAAAAGAAGAGTGAATAACTTGGTCATTCTGCCATAAAAAAAGTGTCATCTTGGAAAAAAAGATGGCACCACTTTTTCTAAAATCCTTGAAATCACATTGTTCTGTAGCTTTTGTCCTCCTATATTTTTGGCATGGATAATGCTTTAATCAAAGTATCACAACAGGAAGTTGTGAAACCCAAGTCAAGGATGACCGATGTTAGTAGTGAGCCAGAAGTCGATCTTAGGATGCCTCTTTATTCTCTCTTTATCTATTTCTCCCGTATATGCAAAATTTATTGTTAAGTATAAAGACGGAACTGTTGCAAAGACAGAAATCGATCCTCGTGAAATGATGGCGATGACATCATCAGATGGAAATGAAATTGAGTATATTGAAGAAGATGTTATTTTAAAAAGACACGCAACAACTTCTAATGACCCGCTCTTTAGTCAACAGTGGGCACTTTCAAATTATCTCAATTACTCTTTTATGCGAGCTAAGAGCTATGAATCAACTGTAATTAATGTTGCGGTTGTTGATACTGGAATAACTGCTCATTCTGATCTCAATTCCGTAGTTTTACAAGGAGCTGACTTTATTTCGGATACTACAAACTCTCGAGATGGAGGGGGACGCGACGCTGATCCTTCTGATCCAGGCGATTACGCAGATGGAACATGTGGAGAGTCAAGTTCATCTTCATGGCATGGAACCCATATCGCAGGAATTATTGGTGCAGTAAGTGGTAATGGATATGGCATTGCTGGAGCAAGTTCGAGTGTTCGAATTATCCCTGCTCGTGTTCTTGGCCCTTGTGGTGGTCAAACATCGGATATTGCAGATGCAATTAGGTGGGCCGTTGGTGGAAGTGTTTCTGGGGTTGCTGTAAATCAAAACCCAGCAAGAGTTGTCAATTTGAGTCTTGGAGGTAAGAGTAGCTGTAGTCAGTATATGCAAGAGGCCATTGATTACGCCAATTCAAGAGGCGCTGTCGTTGTTGTTTCCGCTGGAAATGAGTCAGCATCTGTTGATTCAATGGAATATACTCCTGCAAATTGTCGTGGGGTATTTAGAGTGGGTGCTATTACTTCTTCACTCTATGAATCAAGTTATTCTAACTATGGAGAGATCGTTGATATCTCTGCTCCTGGTGATATTATCTATTCTACTGTTAACGGTGGTTTTACATATCCTTCAGCATCGGGGAGCTTTAGAACAATGAGTGGGACTTCGATGTCTGCTGGTTTTATTTCTGCGGCCATCGCTAGTGTTTTCTCGGCCAATAGCAATCTTACAGGTGAACAGGCAAAAGATATTATCGTGAGAAATGCCTCTTATGTTAATTGTAGAAACTATAACTGTACACAAGGGGCGGTAGATGTCTACGCTGCAGTTCAAGATGCGGTATCAGAAGTTAGAGACACTTCATTTACTTATGATGATCCAGTCGTTGTAAATGGATATCAGTCTTCTTCATCGTATTTAACACGCTCTGGTAGCTCTGGCGGTGGAGGACTTTGTGGCACGATCGACATGCAAGATGAAGATAAGGGGCAGACAAAGAGAACTATATTATTTCTAGCACTACTATTTGTAACAATAAATTTTTCAACTCGATTAAGAAACTTCTTTAAAATCACTGCAAGTAATTAGTGCTCCATTATCAGTGAGGTCGCATTTCTCTACGCGGTAGAGGCGATGCTCTCCTTGCGGTTCTTTAAGATTAATAAGAGCACTCGTTGGCAATTCCTCTTTAGTTTCTATGATTAGTTTTTTCGATGTTTTTGATTTTATCTTGTATTGATTTATAACTTCACTAACCTCATAAATCTCAATGTATTCGGGCGAGTCTTGTAGCCCGTTATCAATATGCTGATTGAGCTTATTTATGATTTCATCAATGGTCTTATCTTTAAAGAGATAGTCACAAATGCCAATTTTAAATGCTTTTTCAATAGTTCTCTCGTCTTTGTTATTAGTGAGGACACAGATATTTATATTTTTGTTGAGATCCTTAAGTTCTTTGATTACTTCGAGGCCATTTTTTAGTGGCATCATCATGTCGACAACGACCCAACAATTTGTTAGTTTGGTATCGACATCATTGTTAATAAAATCTAGTCCAACTTCAGGGTCTTGGAAATAGAGTACTTTTGAATCATCACGGTAGAGTAGGTACTTCTTAAGAAGTAGTCCCATATCAACTGAATCATCTATTATCACGATTAGAGTTTTCATACTTAAATTATAATAGAATGAGAGTTAATGAATTATAGGAATTTTGTTAAGAAATATTGCCGTTTACTAATTTTGAATGGGCCTTTGTATTTATGAACGCAGGCCCGTTGTCATTTGAATTAGGCTAGTTGAATAATTTTATAACCTTCTCCATATACAGATTTAATCGCATAGTTGGAAGGTTTAATTTTTCTTCTAATCGAACTAATGTAAGTATCAATCATACGATCATTGACCTTGTGGTTATCCGGCGCGATATGATTAAGAATTGATTCTCTTGAAAGAACTCTTTGAGAGTTTTTAAGAAGTAGGTGAATAATTTTAAACTCACTCGAAGTGAAGTGAATTTTATCTCCACGAATAAGAACTTCTTGTGATGGAATATTTAAAGAAATATCTTCGTACTCAACTACTTCAAGCACAGATTCAGTTTTTAAATTTGAGAGAACTGTTTGGATAATCGCTCTAAGCTCTTCTGTTTCAAAAGGTTTTTCCAGATAGTGTACGGCTCCTAGCTTGTAACCAGTGATTCTAGAGTTTGCACCTGTTTTAGAACTTATAAAAATAATTGGTGTATTCTTTAACTCTTCAATTGATTTAATCTGACTACAAAGTTCGTATCCACTTTGATCATCAAGCATGATATCTAGGATAATGAGATTTGGTTTAAGTTCCCATGCCTTGGCAAGTCCTTCTTCCGCTGTTCCAACACTTACAACTTCGTACTGAGGGTCTAGTACCTTGGAAACTAATAGTCTGATATCTTGGCAGTCATCTACTAGTAATACTGATTGTCGCATGCTCATGCTTTTCTCCATTCTTTAACAATATTCAATAAAAATTATAAATCATTTTTTCTATTGCGCTAGCTCTTTTTTTGTTAATTGAGTAAAATCAATAACTTATATGATAAGTAATAATATTCTATCAAATGAAATTGTTTATGTTTTCACACACTAAATTGGCCATATCTATTCTCGCTTTTACTGTGGCCGAAGCGATATGAGGCATAATCAACACGTTAGATAATTGAAACAACTCATGTTCTGGCGAAAGAGGCTCTGGAGATGTCACATCAAGGCCCACAGAGTGTAAATGGCCTTCCTTTAGCACTTTTACTAGGGCATCCTGATTAATAACTTCACCGCGCGCCGTATTGATTAGAATAGCGTCAGCTTTCATTTGGCGAAGCTCGTTTTCTCCAATCAGTTCACGGGTGTCATCAGTGAGAGGACAGTGAATCGAGATAATATCTGAGTCTTTTAAAAGTGTCGTAAGGTCAACTCGCTTTGCTGCAAACTCTGGCTTCTCGCTTGGGCCAAAATATGAAACTTCCATCTCAAGCCCTTTGGCACATAGGCGAGCAAACTCTTGACCAATCTTTCCTGGGCCAATGATTCCAAGCTTAAGTCCCTTAAGTGATTTTCCTAGAAAACCCATTGGCTCCCAGCCTCTCCATTTTCCTTGCTTGGCATTTTCATATGCTGGAATTATTTTACGAGCACACGCTAGTAGTAGAGCGAATCCAAGTTCGGCAGAGGCATCGGTTAGCACATCCGGAGTGTTAAAAACTTTTATTGCTCTATTTTCACATTCTTTTAAATCAATATTATTAATCCCAACTGCATACTGGGAAATCACTTTAAGCTTAGGGCATTGGTCGAGAAGATTCTTATCAATCTTGTCACTTAACATTGTGATGAGAGCATCCGCTTGCGATGCTTTTTTTACTAGAATATCATAGCTAATTGGTCCATCTCTCTTGTCGTCCCAGACCTCTAGTGAGTGTCCAGAGTCAAGTAATAGCTTGAAAGAAGCATCAATAATTGTTTTAGTACAGAATATGTGGGCCATAGATGTTTGACCTTGTTAAAAAAATCAGGTTGCTAAATTTTGGTTTTATTGAAATCATATAAGTCTAATTCTTTTATTTATCATTTGGCAAGGAGGCCTTAATGAAACATATTATTGGAACGACTGCGCGTTTTGCAGTTACTCTATCTCTTCTTAGTGGTTTTGCAACGAATGCTGCTACTATTGCAATTATCGATTCTGGTACAGATATGAAACATGAACTTATTGCTCCAAAGGCATGGGTTAATGATCTTGAAATTCCTGATAACGGACGTGATGAAGACCGCAATGGTTACCAAGATGATATCCATGGTTGGAACTTTGCTGAATCAAACAATCAAGTAATCGATTATAAATACCTTGGCACATTAAATGACGATATTCGTAAGTTCTTCACGGTACAAGCGAAAGCGATTAAAGGAACTGTTACAGAAGAAGAACTAACTTGGATGAGAACTATCGTGAAAAACGAGGAGTTCATTAAAAGAATTTCTATCTATGGTAACTTCATGCACGGAACACACGTTGCTGGTATTTCTGCAATGAAGTCTGATGATGCAAAAATCCTTGCTGTGAAACTTATTCCAACAGAAGTGAAACTTCCAGGACAAAAAATTGCTGAAGGTGCAGATAAAGGTTTCGTAGAAAAACTTGTTTACAAGGCGATTGATTTCTTAGCTGTTCAACAAATGACGATGATGGAAGAAATCGGTTATTACGTAGATGGACATAAAGCACGTGTTGCCAATGGGTCTTTTGGTACTGGTTATCCTCAGGCTAAGATGATTGTTGAAACTGTTTATAAACAAGTACTGAAAAAAGAACCAGCACCGGAAGATGTTGAAAAGTTTGCAAAGTACTTCATTAATGCTCTTGTAAAAGAAGGAATCAGAATGCCAAAGGCCGCACCAAATACTCTATTTGTATTTGCCGCTGGTAATGATGGTCTTGATAACGATACATACCCAACAAGTCCAACTAACGTACAAGCTGATAATGTTATTTCTGTTGCAGCTACAATTGATTACAATGCAATCGCTCCATTTTCTAACTATGGAAAAACGATGGTAGACGTTGCTGCTCCAGGTGTTGCAATTAGATCAGCAGCTCCAGGGAATGAGTACATTCAAGTATCAGGTACATCTCAAGCAGCGCCATTTGTTGCTGGTGTAGCAGGAAAAATTCTTGATACAAACCCAGAGCTTTCTCCACTTGAGGTTAAGAAAATCATCATGGGAACAGTTGATAAGAAAGACTTCCTTACAGGAAAAGTTATTACAAACGGTATTGTAAATCTTGGACGTGCAGTAAGAGCTGCAGATATTTCAAGATCATCTTCTGTTGATGAAGCGATCAAGATCTCTCTAAACGAAGTCAATGATGTTCCAACATCAGAGTCTGTCTTGAAGCCAGTTATGGTTCCAGGAATGATTCTTCCTCTACCATCACAATTTAAATAGAAATTAAAAAGGGCACAAAATGTGCCCTTCTATTTTTTAGTAGTCGTATTTTTCTGCACAGAAGTATCTGTTGTCCCACTCATAATCATTAAGATCATCTCTAACGTCGGCGCACATATCGTACCCCATTGCACATGAGTAAGAGTAGAATGTTCTTTCAACTCTATTTGTGTAGCTATCAACTAGTTCATAGTCACAGTTGTCATAATAGCTATATCTGTGTGAATAACCATTATATACATAGAATGGGTAATCATTGTAATAGTAATAACCGTTTGAATAACCAACAGTTATTCTTAGCCATCTGTTTTGATATACATAATTTCTATAGTTTCTTTGGTAGTCGCGTGAGCTATAGTATCTCGTCGTATGATGAGTGTATGTTCTGTTTGGCACATGTCTGTAAGAATTGTATCTTGGACTTGTTCTATCGTAACGACTTGTTCCTCTTGTGTCGTAACTCCCGTCACGTGATCTTCCCGTGTCGTAGTTTGGACGTGTGTCCCTATTGTAGTCATTGTATCTTGTTGAACCAGAGTTTCTGTTTCTATCTCTGTCTCTGTTTCTGTCTGAAGTATATGTTCCTGAACGTGGGCTTGTTCTGTCGTAACGACTTGTTCCTCTTGTGTCACAACTTCCATCTCTTGAATTACAGCGTGAAACTGATGAATTTCTACTTCCCGAGTTATTTCCTCTATTTCCTCTGTTATTTCTTTCCTGTGCTTCGACAGTCATTGAAAATACCAAGAGTGCAAGCAATAAAACCTTATTCATAATTCCTCCCATTAGTTATTGTTCTGGTAGTACAATGTTTAAAAACAAGATAAAAGATTTTTTTCTCGTGCTGTCTTTTTCTTCAAATTCTTACTTTTTATTTAATTGTGAAATCTTAGGCTAAGTAGCTAAATCTTATGAAGATTGTCTGATATGGCCTTAATATTCTTACAAGTAAAAAAATGATATGGTGCAAACTGCTACTAGTTTTCCTGTGGTTGCTGTGTTTTTTGGTCTGTCATATCATTTAGTATGGCAATAAAAATAACCCTCCTGATTCTTATTTCTTTGGCCTTACAAGCAAGGCCTTTGAAGGTCGGTTTTTTTGAACTGATTCCTCATACCTATGGTGATCAACATAAGAAGGTTGGTGGACCAATCATTGATTATTTTAATAAGGTTATGGCCGAAGTCGCTACTGATAGTGTTGATATCAAATTATTACCTTTGCCTCGCCTTATTACAAAACTCACTAAGAAGGAACTTGATATTGGTATTTTTCTTGCCAAGAATCCAAAACGTTTAAATGCGTTTGATTATCCTCGTATTGCTCTTTATGACATGGTTCCTTCAATTATTGTGTCTAAGAATTTTAAAGGTGATAGATATAACTTTGAAGATATTAAAATTTGTGTTTGGGAGGATGGTTATCTCCCTGAGCAGTTTAAATCACTAAAGAATAGTCTTTTTAAAATGACAGGAGAGCTTATTACTCAACGATGTCTTGAAATGATGAAAAATAAGCGAGTAGATGCTTTCTTTTCTCCTGACCATTTGTCATTAAAATATCATCTAAAAAAAATGAAGCTTCAAAATGACTATAAAGTTATACCTGTCGTTGGTGATCCAATAGGCCTGTATACAGTTTTTTCTAAAGGGCACGAAAAGTTGATCGAAAAACATGAAACGGCCTTAAAGAAAGTAAAAGAACAAGCTCGTTATGAAGATGAGTTTTATAAGTTTCTTGATTCTCTCGATTAATAAGTACCTGCTTCTCATTGACTTTTGAATTATTACTTAACAAAATAAGATATGCGTCTATATCTATTTTTACTTCTTTTTGTCGTGACTTCCTGTGGTCTAGGTATGGATCTCCCTGAACATGATGATCGATTTAATCCTATTGTAAACCAATTCAGAGAAGATATGCTTTTTTTTTGGGAATAATAGAAAAGTTGGAGAGGTGAAAATTGCCTTTCATGATCCAACGGATACCTTAAAAGTTTTTAATTTATTTCCTATACATTCAAATGTTAAGAATCCAGCTACAGTTGTTGCTGTGTGTGTTATTATTGGAGAGTCTAGTAATGATCTCGTAAAGGTTGGGGCCAAAATTATAACGGGTAAAAATTACGGAAATAAATATATCTTTGTTGATCCTGATTATGAATTTAAATCACTGGAAGAAGTAGAGTTGATTCTCTATCATGAATTAGGACATTGTTTGTTAGATAAAGAGCATGATGATACGTTTGTAATGCAAACAAGCAAATATCAATCAAGCTTTGGTGATTTTAGGTATTTTCATCTCAAGGAGTTTTTTACTGCTACTACTGATAATGTGAATTCTTTATCACTAAAAAATCGAATACAAGAGACAGATGAACTTGTCTTTTATACAAATTATTTTGCATTCGATAGTGAAGTCGATTATCAACTATATTACTCACCGACTGAGGATGAATATTTTAGATATTCGAATGCCACTTTAGTTGAATGAGCTTCTTCATTCCAGCTTCTTCGAATCGTCCATCGGCCTTTGTGACCTGTCCCTCATTGAGGCTTAGAGAGTGTCCCATTTTACTATAAGCTTCCTTGATTTCATTCTCAGGTACATAGAATGGAGGACCAAATTCTTTAGGGCCGTCGTGCTTATAGGTAAGAATGAGTAGGTGAGTGTCTCTTGTTATAAGAAGATTAATCTTTTCAAAATACTTCACTCTTAAGTCACTCGGTAGGGCCACGATACATGCGCGGTCATACAGAAAGTCGATGTGTCCTATTTCATGCTTCGTCATTTCAAAGAAGTCGCCGAGGTAGTAGTGAAGATCTCCTGCGCGGTAAATTTCATGATGAGTATTTTTTTCTATTTGAAAGTTAATTTTATTTTCTTCAAAGAATTCTTTGGCAGCAATAGGGGAGAGTTCATTGGCAATGACAGTAGCTCCGCGTTCTAGGAAGTAGATAATATCAAGACTTTTTCCTGCAAGTGGAATCAGTACAGTTTTACCTTTTAAATCGATATTTTCAAAATGCTCGACCATAGTCTTATTATAAGCACTTTGATGAAACCCAATTCTTTTTTCTTTCCAGGCCTCAAGCCACAACTCTTTTTCCATGCTATTTCCAAATAAAAAAAGGGGAGAACAATGTCTCCCCGATTTATAATATATCAAATCTAATTAAGATCCGCACATCTCACAGTTTTCTGGATTCTCTAAAGAGCATACCATTGCAGCTGCATTCTCCTCAGTCGTCTTTGCTGGAGTATCATTTTGAACAGTAAACTTAACAGCGTTAACTGCAGCTCTTGTTCTTAGGTAGTACATACCAGTCTTAAGACCTTTCTTCCATGCGTAGAAGTGCATTGAAGAAAGTTTTCCAAAGTTTGGCTCTTGCATGTGGATGTTCAGTGACTGACCTTGGTCAATATAAGGTCCACGACCAGCTGACATGTCGATTACATGCTTTTGCTTAACTTCCCAAACTGTTTTGTATAGAGCTTTTAGCTCTTCAGGAATCCTTGCAATTGATTGGATTGAACCATTGTTAGCGATAATTTCATTTCTTAATGAATCATCCCAAATTCCTGCTTCGATTAAATCTTTTACTAGGAACTTATTAACAACAGCAAATTCTCCAGAAAGAACACGTCTTACATAGATATTTGAAGTGATCGGCTCAAAACACTCATTATTCCCAAGAATCTGTGATGTCGATGCTGTTGGCATTGGAGCAACAAGAAGTGAGTTTCTTACTCCATACTTTTTAACTTCGGCTTTTAGCTCTTCCCAGTTCCATCTTCCAGAGTGAGCTTTGTGGTTCCACATATCAAACTGGAAAATGCCTTGGCTCATTGGAGAACCTTCATAAGTTTCGTATGCACCCTCAACAGCTGCAGCATCTTTAGAAGCTGTCACGGCCGCGAAGTAAATTGTTTCAAAGATGTCATTGTTTAGTTGAAGAGCTGCATCACTTTCAAAAGGAAGTCTCATCATAAAGAATGTATCTTGAAGACCTTGAACACCTAGACCAATTGGACGGTGTCTCATGTTAGAGTTACGAGCTTCAATTACTGGATAGTAATTAACATCGATAATTCTGTTAAGGTTCTTAGTCATACGGTAAACGATTCTAAATAGTTCCGCGTGATCGTATGTTCTAACTCCATTTTCTTCTTTAACAAATCTGTTAAGAGCAACTGAAGCAAGGTTACAAACCGCAACTTCATCTGGTGCTGTATACTCAAGAATTTCAGTACAAAGGTTTGAAGATTTAATTGTACCAAGATTCTTTTGGTTTGATTTCTCGTTCGCAGCATCTTTGTAAAGCATATATGGAGAGCCTGTTTCAACTTGTGATTCAAGAATTGCAAACCATAGGTCCTGTGCTCTAATTGTTTTCTTCGCTTTTCCTTCTGTTTCATAGCGAGTGTAAAGCTCTTCAAATTTTGCACCATAAGTATCAGCAAGACCTGGACACTCGTGTGGACAAAATAGTGACCACTGTCCATCTTCTTCAACTCTCTTCATAAATAAGTCAGGTGTCCACATAGCATAGAAAAGATCTCTTGCTCTTTGCTCGTCTTTACCTGTGTTCTTTTTCATTTCTAAGAAATCGAAAACATCCGCGTGCCATGGCTCAAGATAGATTGCAAATGAACCTTTTCTCTTTCCACCACCTTGGTCAACATATCTTGCAGTATCGTTAAATACTTTAAGCATTGGAACGATACCATTACTTGTTCCGTTAGTTCCCTTAATGAAAGAACCTTTAGCTCTGATGTTGTGAATCGAAAGACCAATCCCACCAGCTGATTGAGAAATTAAAGCCGTTTGCTTTAATGTATCGTAAATACCATCAATAGAATCATCTTTCATTGTTAATAGGAAACATGATGATAACTGTGGCTTAGGCGTTCCAGAGTTAAACAGAGTAGGAGTCGCATGTGTGAAATATTTCTCACTCATAAGATCATATGTTTCAATCGCAGAATCAAGGTCATTCATGTGAATACCAACAGATACTCTCATAAGCATTTGACCTGGTCTTTCTACGATATTTCCATTCATTCTAAGTAGGTAAGACTTCTCTAGCGTTTTAAATCCAAAGTAGTCATAGTTGAAATCTCTCTTGTCATCAATTGCAGTATCAAGTCTTTCTGCATTTGCCATAACAACATCGTAAAGTTCTTTAGAAACTAGAGGAGCGTGCTCACCAGTTTTTGGATTCACAAAGTTATACATCTCTTTGATGTTTTCAGAGAAGCATCCACGAGTTGCTTTATGTAGGTTTGATACAGCAATTCTTCCCGCTAGCGTATTGTAGTCTGGGTGCTTCGTCGCTAGGTATGCAGCAGTTTCAGCAGAAAGTTGATCAAGCTCTTTAGTTGTAATTCCATCATAGATTCCCTCAATTACTTTTTGTGTAATAAGTGTTGAGTCGATGTGGTTTGAATCTAGACCAAAAGTTAGTCCTTCAATTCTATCTGTAATCTTATCAAATTTTAATGGTTCTCTTTCGCCACTTCTTGTTAATACGTACATAAAATTAAAACTCCGCGTCTAATGTAAAGTTGTTAAGTGATTTTTCTGATTTAACTCCTGCCTTTTGGTATTCAGAAACACGTTTTTCAAAGAAGTTTGTCTTACCTTCAAGAGAAATTAGCTCCATCCAATCAAATGGGTTTGTCGAGTTGAAAACTTTGTCACATCCTAGTCTATCAAGCCAGAAGTCACACACGTATTCGATATATTGAGTCATCAGGTCAGCATTCATTCCAATCAGTGACACTGGAAGCGCTTCTGTAATAAACTCTTTTTCGATCTCAACGGCCTCAGTCATAATTCTTGTAATAGCTTCTTTAGATGCTTTTTCTTCATCAGAAAGCAGTGAGTGCATAAGTACTGCGAATTCACAATGTAGACCTTCGTCGCGAGAGATAAACTCGTTCGAAGTACAAAGACCAGACATTAATCCACGCTTCTTAAGCCAGAAGATTGAACAAAATGAACCAGAGAAGAAAATACCTTCGATAGCTGCAAAAGCAACAAGTCTTTCTGCGAATGAGTTTTTAGAAGAAATCCAGTTCAGTGCCCATTTCGCTTTTTTAGAAACACATTCAAAGTTTTCTACTGCATGAAAAAGCTTATCTTTTTCAGCAGCGTCTTTTACATATGTATCAATTAAAAGAGAGTAAGTTTCACTGTGGATATTTTCCATCGCAATTTGAAACCCATAGAAACATCTTGCTTCTGGGATTTGTACATCGTTGTAAAATCTTTGAGCTAAGTTCTCGTTAACGATTCCATCACTTGCTGCAAAAAATGCAAGAACATGCTTAATGAAATGTCTTTCATCGTTGTTTAACTTTTCCCAATCAGAAAGGTCAGGTACTAGGTCAATTTCTTCAGCAGTCCAAAAAACCGCCATGTGATTTTTGTACATCTCCCATACTGAGTGGTACTTAATCGGAAAAAGAACAAATCTATCTTCATTTGGAGCTAGAATTGGGTCCACGAGAATCCTCCTTAACTTGTGCAAAACGTCTCTAAACGTATACTTAAATTTAATTATTTAGCGTGTGTGTTGTGTTAATTTAATGTTATTCTTAGGATGTCCCAAATGCAATATACAACCAGTCAAAACGGTTATTATTCCAAGCTTTACAGGCCGCGAAAAACCATAGGTGAAAAGGTCGGCCATTTGCAACGTACGATAAATAGGGGCGTTTGCTCAGCTCTACTTCAAAACAAGTATAAAAATTATCATCTCAAAAATTCTTACATCTAATTTTTTATCAGTTTTAAAAGGCCATGACGCACCATGGTTACACAATATATAGTGGGGGACAGTTTTTTGACGATACAAGATATAGGTGATTCGTGCAGCGTGTAACAATAAAATATTATTAAATTTTTTAAAAATAAGCCGAAAAGTGAACATCGGAGTTTTGATGGATTTAATAGTAATTGATGACGACAAGTTTATGAAGAAAGTTTTTGACATGATTTTAAAAGATCAAGGGCTTAACTATTGTGTATACACCAATCCTCATGAGGGTATTGTTGCTGTAGAGAACGATTCACCATGCTGTGTTGTTGTTGATTATATCATGCCTGATTTGCGAGGGGATGAGCTCATAATTAAAGCGAGCCAAAAGCTTCTATTTAAGAAATCAAACTTTATCATGATTACTGGCGAAGCAGTTGATGAGATGGCAAGGATGAAGTTTATGACTCTTGGGTTTCAATACGTCTTTGCTAAGAGTGATATCAAGTCGCCGATATTCTTAGAGACAATAAAAGAGCTTATTGCAGATAAGAAAGCTGCGTAAACTGCTCCAGTTAAATGGG